>CAMKAP010000013.1 GCA_946410505.1 uncultured Clostridia bacterium | reverse complement strand
TTTTCCTTATGCTGAGCACCCCGCGCTGATAGCGCGGGGTGCTCAAGCTGTCGACAGTTAGTCGACAGCTTGAAAATCAAAAATGAGAACTTCCGAAAAAGTTCTCATTTTTGAACAGATCAAACGCGAGAGGGAATAACCAATCCCCTCTCGCCCTCTCCCCATGCTTATTCATCTTCGGCAGCAGGGTTTTTTCCTTATGCTGAGCACCCCGCGCTGATAGCGCGGGGTGCTCAAGCTGTCGACAGTTAGTCGACAGCTTGAAAATCAAAAATGAGAACTTCCGAAAAAGTTCTCATTTTTGAACAGATCAAACGCGAGAGGGAATAACCAATCCCCTCTCGCCCTCTCCCCATGCTTATTCATCTTCGGCAGCAGGGTTTTTTCCTTATGCTGAGCACCCCGCGCTGATAGCGCGGGGTGCTCAAATGCTTCTGCTGCTTCTGCTTCTCTATTGTTCTCCTGCAATCAGAGGCAGTGGAGTTCGCTGTTCTCGGGTGTTTCCGGGCGGGGCAGA
The DNA here is from genome assembly GCA_946410505.1 of uncultured Clostridia bacterium. The sequence goes on along the minus strand of CAMKAP010000013.1, from coordinate 16,424 downwards.
GTGACAGCCCGCAGGTCGCTTCCGTTTGCGCTGACGATCTGGCTCTGTGCGGCGCTGTTCCTTTTCAGCAGATCCCGCAGCACCGAGCCGACCCAGGTATTGAAGCGGAAAGGCTTCACCGTCTCATTGTGTGAAAGGTCGCTTCCGCCCGCGACGCTGTCCAGGCTTTCGTCGTCCAGTGTTTCAAAGGCCGCGGCCTCCTGCTCAAAGCCCAGTTCCTTCGCGCAGCGCCGCATCAGCTCGGCCGCATCGTTCACGCCCTCGCTTACCAGTCGTTCTGCCGCAGCCTGAAAGCGTTCCCGCAGTGCGGGGTCATTCTCCACAGCCTGCTCCAGACTATTGCGCATCTCGCTCATTTTGTTTCCCCTTTCCGGGCTCTCAGTCGCCCAGCACTTTTCGCAGTGTCTGCAGCGCTGCCTGATGCATCCGTTTGGTCACGCCGTAGGACAGCGACATGATCTCGGAAATCTCCTGCAGCGAGCGGTTTTCGTAGTAACGCAGGACGATCAGCTCCCGCTGCGCCTCCGGCAGCTGCTTCAGGGCCGAAGCGAGCTCGGAGAGCGTCTCTTCCCGCAGGAGCTTGTCCCCCATCGTATCCGGCACGGAGAGATCCTCCGTCAGCGGGGCGTTCTGCCGCCGTGTGCGGAAATAATCGACCACCGTGTTGCGGGTGATGGTATAGATGTAGGAGGAAAAGCCTGTTCTGTTCTGGGCGTCCAGATGCTCCCAGGCCTTTCGGAATACCTCACTGCACAGGTCCTCCGCGTCCTCCGGATCGTTCACATGGTTATGGATATAGCCGGCAACCTTCGGACGGTATTCTCGATACAAAGTCTCAAAGCCTGCCGTATCCGTCATGTTCTGGCTCCTTCTTTCTCTCCGTATTGCCAAGTCCGCCCGCGGCCATGGCCAGATCCTCATCCGCGAGAGACCAGAGCGCGCCGTGCGCATACTTCTCCGTGACGCCGTCGATCACGTTCTGCAGCTCAGGATTCTTTTCAAAACGCTGAAAATCGAATAGCTCTTTCAAAGCTCTTTCCAGCATGAGATCGCCTCCTCCAGGCATATCGCAAGATCATAGGGCTCAATCGGTCCAAAGCCTTCGATCCGCTCCGCCAAGCTGTGTATTACAGAATATACTTTTTTTGCCGTTCGGTCAAGGGCTTCGTGCCGCGCCTCCGTCTCCGCGGGCACATAGTTCTCCAGTCTGCCGCCGGAATAGCCCTCCGGTCCCACGCCAAGAAACAGCGCCGCAAGCGCCGTGTCGTAGCGGCCGAAGGCGGCATAGAGACCCACCGCATCCGCCACGATCTCGTCCCAGATGGGGTCGATCAGCTCCGGGAAGCGGCGTCGGCAGATCAGGTGCGTGCACTCATGGGCGCGCCGGATCTCATGGGAGCGTGCGAGCCAGGCTTCCTCCGTCAGTCCGACCGCCTCGGCGCCGATGGCGCTGTAGGGGCCGGCGGAGAGGACGATCAGAGCGTCCTTGAAGTTGTTTTTGTCCGCCGTGAAGTGCTGAAACTCCTCGGGCCAGGCCTCCTCCGTACCGCCCGCGCGCAGGAAGTCGTCCTTATGGGTGCGGATGCGTGTCCAGTTGATCACGCCGTCCAGGATGGAGGCGCCCTGGGTTGCCGGGATCTGCTTTTCCGTGCAGCGGAAGGCCATGATCTGCAGGAAGGTCTCAAAGTCCCGGCGCTGATGCAGTGTCACCACGCGCACATCCCCCACCGGGGTCTGCTCGATCACGCAGGTGTCCCGCCCGTCGCCGATGAAATGGCTCAGATCTCGCTTCGGCGCGGCCTCGCCGTACAGGACAACTTTCTTATAGGCTTCGGCGCTCTCTCCGCCCGGCGCCAGATAGAGCTGGGCATAGATCTGCGCCAGATGCGGCAGCACCTCGGCGCCACGTATCGGGGTGGGCCGCCCGTCTGCTTGCTCGTTCATTGTCTTCCCTTCTTCCCGGACAGCAAGAAGGAAGCCGCAGGCTTCCATCAGGCAACCCAATGCATATGCACCAATGCAGGATAAGCATGGGCAGATCGTGAAGAGGGGATGGGATTCCCCTCTTCACGATCAATCACAGCCGATTTCAATCCCGATTCAAGGTCATAAAACGGCCTCAGGCATCGCCCTGCGGCTTCCCTAAAAGCAGTCCCTCACTCAGTAGAGCTGGTGATCCAGAACGATGTTGTTGACCAGATCCTGTACCACGTAGGGATTGTAGCCGGCAGCGCGCAGATTGTTGATACGGGCCTGATCGTTGCCGTACTTGCCGCGGATCACGTCCTTGGCCACATCCTCGTACTTCAGCAGGGCGTTTACAAGCTCCTGAACGCGCACCGGATCATAGCCGGCGGCGCGCAGCCTGCGCACGCGCTCCTCACCGTTTCCGAACTCACCGTAAATGCAGGAATACGCGGCTCTCAGTTCGGGCGTGGCGCCGCCCGCGATCTCCTTCAGAGACTCATCGGACAGCTTTTCAAAAATCAGTTCGCTCATAGTTCTCCTTCTCCTTGCGCATCTGCCGAATCCTGCCGCCCGATCCATGGGATCGGATGGCAGGATGGTTTTTTCCGTTTCTGATCAGTACAGCTGATGATCCAGGACCATGTTGTTGACCAGATCCTGCACCACATAGGGGTTGTAGCCGGCAGCGCGCAGATTGTTGATGCGGGCCTGATCGTTGCCGTACTTGCCGTTGATGACGTCTCTGGCGACGTCTTCGTACTTCAGGAGGGAGTTGACCAGATTCTGGACTCTCTTGGCGTCGTAGCCGGCCCAGGTCAGACGGTCGATACGGTCCTGGCCGTTGCCGAACTCGCCGCGGATGCAGGCGTAGGCAGCTCTCAGCTCGGGGGTCATGCCGCCGGCGATCTCAGCCAGGGACTCATCGGACAGCTTCTCGAAAATCAGTTCGCTCATTTTTACTATCTCCTTTTTTCTATTGTCCTGCCCCATTGATTTGAGCAGGCGGTTTACGTTTGGGGCCTTCTGTCTATTCATACGACAGTCGGGCGTTTCTGGCCGGGCAGCCTGCAATCTTTTCAGGTGTCGATGCGCTGACGCTCCACCAGCTCGGCAAACATGCCGTTTTTGGCGATCAGCTCATCGTAGCTGCCGTCCTCCATGATGTGGCCCTTGTCCAGCACCAGGATCCGATCGCAATGACGGATGGTGCTCAGGCGGTGGGCGATGACGATGCGGGTGCACTTGAGATTGTCCAGTGCGTCGGAGACCTTCTTCTGGGTCCTGTTGTCCAGGGCGGAGGTGGCCTCGTCAAAGATCAGGATCTTCGGCTTGGGCGCAACGGCTCTTGCGATCATCAGCCTCTGCTTCTGACCGCCGGAGATGCCGCCCTGGCCCTCGGAGATGATGGTCTGCATGCCCATGGGCATGGCGCGGATATCGTCGGCAATGTCCGCCATCTCGGCGGCCTCCCAGGCGTCGTCCTGCGTCAGCTGCGGGGCGGAGATGACGATATTGGAGTAGATGTCGCCCTGGAAGAGGGCGCCGTCCTGGGTCACGGTGCCGATGCGCCGGCGCAGGGAGCGCAGATCCAGCTTGGACAGGTCCTTGCCGTCGTAGTAGATGGCGCCTCTCTCCGGCGTCTCAAAGCCCAGCAGCAGGCGCACCAGCGTGGACTTGCCGCAGCCGGTGGTGCCGACGATGGCGATGTACTCCCCGGCGCGGATCTTCAGGCTCATACCGTCCACCACGTAGGGCATGTTGTCGGTGTAGCGGAAGTAGACGTTGGAAAGCTCGATGCTGCCGGAGAGGGAGGTGACCATGCTCTTGCTCTCGGAGGACTCGGGCTCGGTCTTGAGGATGGGCTCGGCCATATCGAGAACGGGCTTGATGTTCGCAACCGTCAGGGCCACGCTGGTCAGCGCGCCGAAGGCGCCGCTCACCATGCCGAAAGCGGAGTTGAAAGCGATATAGTCCGAGGGAGAGACGCGGGTGGAGACCGCGATGTAATAGAGCACGATGCAGCCGGCCAGACGGATGGCCGTCTGGATAACGGTGTTGACCTTAATAAGGATCGGCGGGTCATACACCAGCTCCGCCGCCCGGGTGTAGGAATTTGCCCAGCGGGAGAAGGCGCGTTTTTCCGCGCCGGCGAGCTTGATCTTCTGCACACCGGTGATGAGCGCGTAGCTCAGGCCGGCGTCCTCCGCCTCGTATTCCATCATTTTCTTGCCCAGTTTCACCTGCCGCAGGGAGCTGATCACGCTCAGGCCCACGGAGACCAGGATGATCACCAGCGCCGGCGCCACCAGGGCGGGTGCGAAGCGGAAGATCTGGGTCACGTACAGGAGGGACATCAGCGAAGTAAGGCCCGTGGAAAAGACGCTGCCCAGCATCATGCTGCACAGCTCCGTCACGGAGGAAAAGCGGCTGGAAAGTTCGCCGGAGGAGTACTTCCGGAAAAAGTTTGCCGGAAGATTCATCACGCGCATCATGAGTGCGGCTTCCACCGAGAGAGAGGTCTTGGTCTCGATCCGGCTCATGGCCAACTCCCGCACCGTGGAAACCAGCTGCGTGGAGATCAGGCAGCAGGCCATGAACACCGCCGTGCTCATCAGCAGGGGGACGTTGCCGCTCTTGAGCACGAAGCCCGTGAGGGACTTGGTGACCGGGGTGAGGATCATGCCCACCAGAGCAGCCAGCAGAGACAGGCCCACCAGCAGCAGCATGTCGCTCATGTCCAGGCAGTTTTTCATATAAAGGAGCAGATCGGGGATGCCCAGCTTCTTGAGCGGCAGCGGCCGATAGAAGCAGATCGCCTCCGCGTCCAGCAGGGCCGCATTCTGTTTATTGATGCGCAGCATCTTCCCGCTCTCCGGGTCGCGGTACTCATAACCCGCGAAGGGCCGCGGCAGCAGCGCCACCGGGCGCCCGTCCTCCTTCCAGCTGGCCAGCATAGGGCCGAAGGCGTCCTTGTACCAGCCCTCCTCCAGCTTCACATTCCGCCGCATCAGCCCGTGGGGGCGCAGGCAGAACTCCAGCTGCTCATCCGGGTCCGTGATGTTGTCGGGGACCTCGGTGGGCATGATGTGATAATATTTCAGAATGTCGTCAATGGCCGCCTTGGTCAGCACCCGCTCGTCTGCGAAGGCGCTGACGCCCGAACGGCCCAACACGACGGAGGCCATGCGGAAAATGGAGTCCTCAAAGACCTCCTGATCGCTCTGTTTTCTCTGTCGGATCTGTTCGTCAAACCAACCCATTTTCCCACCTCCTCAGTCGCTGGCGATCAGGTCGGCGTAGAAGCCGCCCTGCTTGTACAGTTCGTCGTGGGTGCCGCGCTCGACCACCTTGCCCTTGTCCAGCACGATGATCTCGTCGCAGTCGCGGATGGTGGAGAGGCGGTGGGCGATCACGATGCAGGTGATGCCGCGGTCCTTGACGGCCTTGACCAGCTCGTATTCCGTCTTGGCGTCCAGGGCGGAGGTGGCCTCGTCCATGATGATGATGGAGGGGTCCTGGGCCAGGACGCGGGCGATCTCCAGACGCTGGCGCTGGCCGCCGGACAGGTCCTTGCCGCCCTCGGTCAGCTTCCCGTAGAAGCCGCCCTCGCGGGCCATGATGTCGTCATAGATCTGCGCGTCGCGGGCGGCGAGGATCATCTCAAAGTCCTCGATGGACTCATCCCACATCTTGATGTTGTTGGCGATGGTGTCCTCAAAGAGCACGATGTCCTGGTCCACCACGGCCACGGAACCGGTGAACACGCTGCGGTCGATCTCGCGGATGGGCTTGCCGTCAAAGAGGATCTCACCGCTCCAGGGCTGATACAGGCCGGAGATGAGCTTGGAGAGCGTGGACTTGCCGCAGCCGGAGGTGCCGACAAAGGCCACGCGGCTGCCCGGCTTCATGCTCATGGAGAAGTCCTCGATCAGGGGGCTGCCCAGACGGGAGTAGCCGAAGGTCACATGTTTCAGTTCCACCCGGCCGGAGAGCTTGGAGTAGTCCGCGTCCTCCTCCAGCGGGGTATCGGAGAAGTTCACGTCCAGCGGGTACTCCATCACGTCCTCCACGCGCTCCATCTCGGTGCGCATCTCCTGAATGGTCTGACTGGCGCTGACAAGCGTCATGGCCGGGGACATGAAGGAGCTGAGGAAGCCCTGGAACAGCAGGATCTGGCCGAGGGTAAACTCGCCGCGCATGGCGAGCCACACGCCCAGCACCAGGACCGCTGCGTTGGCCATGGCGGAGAGCAGCACGGGGATGCCGCCCAGATACTGATTGAGCTTTGCGTACTTGACGTTCGAGGCGTTGACCGAGGCCTGGTAGCCGGCCCACTTCTGGAAATAGCCGTTTTCCGCGCCGCTGGCCTTGATGGTCTCCACCATCTGGATGCCGGAGACAGTGGCCGAGGAGAGCTTGCCGAGATCGCGCATCTGCACGCGGGTGATGTTCACGCGCTTGCGGGAGATGATCTGGGACACCAGCAGGTTGAGAATGATGGTGCCGATGCCGATCATGGTCAGCATCACGCTGTAGCGCAGCATGAAGATAAGGTACACGAACATCATGATCGTGTTGAGCAGCAGCGGCGTGAAGGTGTTGACCAGGGTGCCCGCGATGGTGGCGTTGGTCCCCTGGCGCTGCAGAATGTCGCCGGACATGCGCTGGGAGAAAAACTCCATCGGCATCCGCAGCACCTTCCACATATAGGTGCTGCTGCCGTAGATGGTCATTTTCCCGTTGATTTTCAGAGCGTAGACCGCGTGCATCCACTCCACCGCCACCTGCGCCAGCCCCAGCAGGGCCATGAGGCCCAGGAACGGCATCAGCAGCTCCCGGTTTTCCCCGGTGAGCAGATGGTCCATGAAGAAGCGGGAGAGGACGGGGTTGATGAGGCCAAAGAGGTAGCTGATGACCGCGGTGAGCAGCACAAAGACCACCGCCGCCCGAGCGCCCTTGAGGCGCTTGCGGGCGAAGGAGAGCGTGCTCTTGCGCTTGCCGCCCGGCTCAAACGCCTCACCGGGAACGATCTGGAGGACGACGCCCGTGAAGGACTGGTCAAACTCCTCCATCGGCACGCGCACTTCGCCGCGGGCCGGGTCGTTTAAGTAGGCGTAGTTGCCCTTGAAGCCGTCGAGGACCACAAAGTGGTTGAAGTTCCAGTGGATGATGCAGGGGAAGGGAAAGCCCTCCCGCAATGCCTCGGGCTCGCAGCGAAAGCCCTGGGCCTCAAAGCCGTAGCTTCGCGCGGCCTTGAGCACGTTGCGCGCGTTGGAACCGTCACGGGAGACGCCGCAGTCCAGGCGCACCTGCTCCAGCGGGACCCACTTTTCGTAATAGGCCATGACCATGGCCAGAGAGGCGGCGCCGCATTCCAGCGCCTCCATCTGCATGACGACCGGTACCTTGGCCCTGCCCTTTGTGACCGGCTGTCTGATCTGTTTCTGTGCCATCCGCGCGGCCCTCAATTGAACAGCAGCCGGCGCACCTGCGTCGTCTTATATACCACACGAACGGGGTAGCTTCCGTCGGCCAGGTCGGTCTGGGCCAGAGCGAAAACGCTCCCGTCCTCGGCACGGCCTACGCTGATGACCGTCGCGGCGGACTCGCCGATGGCGACCGTCATACCGGGCTCCACGCTTCTTGCGATTTCGGGATCGTCAAAGCGGATGGTCATGCTCCCCTCCTGCACCGTGCCGGTGCCGGTGGCAAAGCTCTCCAGCGAGGCGACGGAACCCCAGACGATCACGCCCAGCAGCAGCAGGATCACCGCCCCGAGCACCACCCAGACCGTGGGGTTGGTGACGCGGAGATAATCGTTGAGCTGTTCGGGTGAGGAGATGCGGTCAAGGCTTTTTTTGCGAAACAGGGATTGTTCCATAGTGCTTACTCCTTACTCCTATGTTTGAAGCGGCACGAGGCCGCCGGTTTTCCAGCAAGTGCCGAAATTCGGCAGGCAACGATGATAAAGCTATTGATTTATTATACATGATCGGTCCGGTAAAAATCAATATTATCTGATATCTTTCACCGGATTTCCCGCGGCCGGGACGGCCTTCTCCTGCAAAAACGACCCTCGCCGCTTCCTTTCCTTGCAATCCGGAGGGGATTCGGGTATACTGAAAAAAAACAAACCGCAGAAGGAGGAGCGCCATGAAAGGCATCATTCTCGCAGGCGGCGCCGGGACACGGCTCTACCCCGTGACCCGCTCCATCTCCAAGCAGATCCTTCCCGTTTATGATAAACCGATGATCTACTATCCCCTGTCCGTGCTGATGCTGGCCGGCATCCGCGAGGTGCTCATCATTTCCACCGCGCGGGACATCGGCGCCTTTGAGGAGCTGCTGGGCGACGGCAACCAGTTGGGGATGCGCCTGGAATACGCCGTGCAGACCCAGCCCCGCGGCCTGGCCGAGGCTTTCCTGATCGGCGAGGACTTCATTGGGGACGACCGGGTCTGCCTCATTCTGGGCGACAACATCTTCTACGGCGGCGGCATCACCCCCGGCGTGCGGAAAGCGGCGACGCTGGAAAAGGGCGCCGTCATCTTCGGTTATCCCGTCCCCGATCCCCGGGCTTTCGGCGTCGTGGAACTGGACGCGCAGGGGAAGGCGATCTCCATCGAGGAAAAGCCCGAGCAACCCAGATCAAACTATGCCGTGCCCGGTCTATATTTTTACGACAACGATGTAGTCTCCATTGCAAAGTCCATCCTGCCCTCCGCCCGGGGCGAGCTGGAGATCACCGCGGTCAACCAGGTCTATCTGGAACGGGGCGAGCTGCAGGTGCTTCCCTTCGGGCGTGGTCTGGCCTGGTTGGACACCGGCACCCATGAGAGTCTGCTGGAGGCGGCAAACTTCGTCTCCATCATCCAGAAGCGGCAGGGCATGTACGTGGCCTGCATCGAGGAGATCGCCTATCGCATGGGCTTTATCGACCGGGAGCAGCTCATCTCCCTGGCGCAGCCCCTGCTCAAGACCGACTACGGTCAATATATGCTGCGTATTGCGGAGGCAAGCTTATGAAACGCATACTCGTCACCGGCGGCGCCGGCTTTATCGGCTCCAATTTCATCCAGTACCTGCTGGCCGAAAGGCAGGACATTGAGCGGCTTGTGAACCTGGATCTGCTGACCTATGCGGGCAATCTGGAGAATCTGCTGCCCGTGCAGGACGATCGGCGCTACACCTTCGTCCACGGCGACATCCGGGACCGGAAGCTCGTCTCCGAGCTCTTTGAGACCTACGATTTTGACACGGTGGTGCATTTCGCCGCCGAGAGCCATGTGGACCGGAGCATCACCGAGCCGGAGGTCTTTCTGACCACCAATGTGCTGGGCACCCAGAGCCTGCTGGACGCGGCCAAGCGGCACTGGAATCTGGAGCCCGACAACAAATACTGCCGGGAATACCGCCCCGGTGTGGTATACCTTCAGGTCTCCACGGATGAGGTCTACGGCGCGCTGGGCAAGACCGGCATGTTTACCGAGCAGACGCCCATCTCCCCCAACTCCCCCTATTCCGCCTCCAAGGCCGGAGCCGACATGGTGGTGCGCGCCTATCATCAGACCTTCGGGCTGCCGGTGAACATCACCCGCTGCTCCAACAACTACGGCCCCTACCAGTTCCCGGAGAAGCTCATTCCCCTGATGCTGCACAACGCCCAGGCGGACAAGTCCCTGCCGGTATATGGCGACGGCATGCAGATCCGGGACTGGCTGCATGTGAAGGACCACTGCTCCGCCATCCTCACCGTGCTGGAAAAGGGCGTGCGCGGCGAGGTGTATAACATCGGCGGCAACAACGAGCGGGCCAACATCGAGATCGTGAACCTGATCCTCTCGGAGCTGGGAAAGCCCGAAAGCCTCATCACCCATGTGCAGGATCGCCCCGGTCACGACCGGCGCTATGCCATCGACAACACCAAGATCACCACGACCCTGGGCTGGGCCCCCGCCTACACCTTCGAGCGGGGCATGCACGAGACCATCGAGTGGTATCTGCAGAATCCCGGCTGGGTCGAGCGTGTGGTCTCCGGTGATTATCTGGACTATTACAGCAGAATGTACGGCGCGGTGTGATCCCGCCGAGAACCGAAAAAAGGCTGTGAAAGCGATTGCTTTCACAGCCTTTTTTCGGTTCTCGGATTACTTGGCCAGATAGGTCCGCAGCAGCTCCTGCAGCAGCTCGTCCCGGTCGATGCGGGTGATGAGCGTGCGGGCGTTGTTGTAGTTTGTGATGTAGGTGGGATCCTCCGACAGAATATAGCCCACGATCTGGTTGATGGGGTTGTAGCCCTTCACCATGAGGGAGTTATACACGGACGATAGAATTTCCTTCATCTCGGCCTTGTTGTCCAACGCGGTAAATTTTCTGGTTGCGTCCTCCATGTGCTTCCCTCCTTGTTTGTCCTGTTCACCTTGTATTATAGCAGATAAAAAGCACAAGTAAAGTCGAAAATGGGGGAAAAAGGATTAATTTTCCTGTAATTTTTCCAGCAAATGGTGAAAGCTGTCCGTTTTCCCGCCCCTGCGCTCAGCGCATGACGGCTCCAAAGCACTCGTTGAGCGCAGCCAGGACCTTCTTCACCGTCTCCTCGGCGTGCTCGTCGGTCAGAGTCTGGTCATCGGCGCGCATGGTCAGGGAGAAGGCCACGGACTTCTTGCCCTCGGCGATGTGGTGGCCGGCATAGACGTCGAAGAGCCTGCACTCCTTGAGGTATTTGCCGCCGTTTGCGAGGATGGTCTCGATCATGCGGCCCACGGGGATCTCGCTGTCACAGACCACGGCGATGTCGCGGCTGACGGAGGGGAAGCGGGGCAGCGGCTGATACACAGGCGTGCCGCCCTGCAGCTTAAAGAGCGCCTCGAAGGACAGCTCCGCGCAGTAGACCTCGGTCTCCAGGCCGTAGTTCTTCGCCGTTTCGGGATGGATCTGGCCAAGCACGCCGATCTCCGTCTCCCCGACGAAGAGCCGGGCGCAGCGGCCGGGATGGTAGGAGGGATTGTTCCTCTCCTGCTCATAGCGGGCGCCGGAGATGGAGAGGGCTTTGAGGATCGCATCCACCCAGCCCTTGAGCACGAAGAAGTTCATCTTCTCGCCGTAGGCGCCGAGGGAGAGGATCTTCGGCTCGTCGGCCAGGCCGTCGGGCCGCTTTTTATAGATGCGGCCGATCTCGTACAGGGCCGCCTCTTTGTTGCGGTAATTGTAGTTGCGGCTGATGATCTCCAGCATGGAGGGCAGGATCGTGGTGCGCATGATGGAGGTATCCTCGCCCAAGGGGTTCAGGATGCGCAGGCTGTCGCGCCGGGGATCGTCCTTCGGCCAGCGGATCTTGTCGTAATAGGAGGGGCTGATGAAGGAGTAGGTGATGATCTCATCCAGCCCGAAGCCGCGGCAGAGCTCGCCCAGCCTCCGCTCGCACTGCTGCACGGGGCTGAAGCCGCCCACGGTGGTGCCGGTGCTGGTGAAGGCGGTGGGGATCTCGTTATAGCCGTAGATGCGGGCCACTTCCTCGGCGATGTCGGAGTAGTGCTCCACGTCCCCGCGCCAGGAGGGTACGATGATCGTATCGCCCTCCAGGCCGAAGCCCAGGCGCAGCAGAATGTCGCGCATGGTCTGCTCGTCAATGTCGGTGCCGAGGAGGGCGTTGATCTTCTCCGGCTCCAGCTTCACGGTTTTGGGTTCGGTCTTTCCGGGATAGACGTCGATGACGCCCTCCACCACTTCGCCGCAGCCCAGCAGCTCCACCAGCTCACAGGCCCGCTGCACGGCCAGATAAGTGTTCTCCGGGTCCAGGCCCTTCTCATAGCGGGAGGAGGCGTCGGTGCGCATGCCCAGCGCGGTGGCGGTGCGGCGCACGGAGGGGCCGCTGAAGTTGGCGGATTCGAAGAGCACCATGGCGGTGTCGCCCACGATCTCGCTGTTCTCGCCGCCCATCACGCCGGCCACGGCCACGGGCTTCTCGGTGTCGCAGATGCAGAGCATGCTGGGTGCGAGCCTGCGCTCGGTGCCGTCCAGGGTGCGGATGCTCTCACCCTCGCGGGCCAGGCGCACATGGATCTCTCCGTCCTTGACGCAGCTGAAGTCAAAGGCATGCATGGGCTGGCCGTACTCGAGCATGACGTAGTTGGTGATGTCCACCAGGTTGTTGATGGGGCGCATGCCCGCGTTGCGGATGCGCTCGCGCATCCAGGCGGGAGAGGGGCCGATCTTGACGTTGCGCACCATGCGGCCGATGTAGCGCGGGCAGAGGGCGGGCTCCTCGATCACGATCTTCGCCAGATCGCGGATGTTCCCGCCGGCCTTGGCCGCCACTTCGGGCGTGTGGAGCTTGAGCTCTTTGTTGAAGGTGACGGCCGCCTCACGGGCAAGACCGATCATGCACAGGCAGTCAGGCCGGTTGGGCGTGATCTCGAACTCCACCACATGGTCGTCAAGGCCCAGCAGCACACCCATATCGTCGCCGGGCCTGCAGTCTTCATGCAGGATGAAGATGCCGTCCTCGATGCAGTGGGGAAATTCCCGCTGCTCGGCATGCAGGTCGGCCAGGGTGCAGATTTTGTCCTTCCCCGTGTCGTAGGCCAGCAGGTCGCCCTCGTGGATGTTCTGGCAGGCCGTGACCGTCTCCTTTGTTTCGCTGCCGGTGTTCAGCGTCAGCTTCCAGAGGTTCACGCCCGCGTTCTCGACCTTCTCGGCCTTCGCGGCGCAGACCTTGCCGTAGATCCGCTCGCCCGCCTGGATGTCGGCGGCGATGGAAGGCTTTTCGGGGTCGATGGGGTGGTAGTCGCCCAGAATGGCGGCCGCCTCGATCTTCGCATAGGCATAGTCGTGCTCGGTCAGGTTCAGCTCCTTGAGGGAGCAGAGCATGCCGTAGGACGCGACGCCTCTGAGCTTGCCCTTCTCGATCTTCGCCCCGCTGGGGAGCAGAGACTTGTGCAGGGCCGCGGGCACCAGGTCGCCCGCATGGACGTTCCAGGCGCCGGTGACGATCTGGACGGGCTCACTCTCGCCCACGTCCAGCGTGCAGACATACATGTGATCGGAATTGGGGTGCTTTTCCATGGAGAGCACCCGCCCGACCTTCACATTGTGGATGGAGGCGCTCAGGTCCTCGGTGACCTCCACCTTGGAGCCGGAGATGGTCATCGCCTCGTCAAAATCGCGGTCGCCCACTTCATTCAGGGGCAGGTCCACGAACTCATTGAGCCATTTTCTGGATAGTTTCATCTCAGCACCTCCTTAGAACTGCTCCAGGAACCGCACGTCGTTCTCGAAGATCAGACGCAGGTCCGTAATCTTGTATTCGCCCATGGCGAGGCGCTCCAGGCCCATGCCGAAGGCCCAGCCGGAGTAGACCTCCGGGTCGATGCCGCAGCCGGCGAGCACCTTGGGGTGCACCATGCCGGCGCCCAGCACTTCGATCCAGCCCTGCCATTTGCAGGTGGGGCAGCCCTTGCCGCCGCACTTGTGACACTGGATATCCATCTCGCAGCTGGGCTCGGTAAAGGGGAAGTGGTGCGGGCGGAAACGGGTAACGGTGCCCTCGCCGTAAATCTTCTCCACCACCAGGTTCAGCGTGGCCTTCAGGTCCGCCATGGTCACACCCTTGTCGATGACCATGCCCTCGATCTGGTGGAACATGGGAGAATGGGTGGCGTCCACCTCGTCCTTGCGGTAGACGCGGCCGGGCGCGATCATGCGGATGGGCAGAGGCCTGGTCTCCATGGCATGCACCTGCATGGGAGAGGTCTGAGTGCGCAGGAGGATGCTGCTGTCGTCCTTAAAATAGAAGGTATCCGTCCACTCCCGGGAGGGGTGGCTGTCCTCAATGTTCAGCTTGGTGAAGTTGTAGTCGGCCAGCTCCACCTCCGGGCCGTCCACGATCTCAAAGCCCATGCCGATGAAAATGTCCTTGATCTGGTCGAGAACGTTGTACATCGGGTGCTTGTGGCCGATGCGCAGATCCTCGGCGGGCAGGGTCACGTCGATGCTCTCCTGCTCCAGCTTTTTCTCCATCATGGCGCTCTGCAGCTCATTGCGGCGCGCCTCGATGGCGGCCTCGATGTCCTGCCGCAGCTGGTTTGCCAGCTGGCCCATGGCCGGGCGCTCCTCGGCAGAGAGCTTGCCCATCTGGCGGAGGATGCCCGTCAGTTCGCCCTTCTTGCCCAGATACTTCACACGCAGAGCCTCCAGGGTCTCCACGCTTTCGCTCTCGAGAATGGCCCGGATCGAGGCCTCCCGCAGCTTCTGCATCAGTTCTTTCATACAAATCTCCTTATAAAACAAAAACGCTTTCATCCCCACAGCCGGGGACGAAAGCAAAAACTTCCGCGGTACCACCCACGTTCGGCGCTGTAACACACCGCATCTTAACAGACGATAACGCATCTGACGCGCCGGGGATTGGCCGGAGCTCCCGGGCGAACCAAGCGCGGACAAACCAGGGGGCTTACAGCCGGTGACCCCCATTCTCTGCCGTTTGCCGTGCCGCGCTATTTTCCCGTTCACAGCAAAAGATAGAGTATCATAGAATTTTCGTTTTTACAAGAGAAAATTTGACGAATCCGGCAATTGTTACTATAATGATCCATATAATAAGGCATGTTCGGCAAAGGGCATTCATAAGCTTGGGTATCACGCATATGGAGGTACCCATGAAAAAAGCCCTGCTGTCTGCCCTGATGCTGCTGTCCCTGCTGCTTGCCGGCTGCGGCGGCAGCGCTGTGCAAAGCCGCTACCTGAGCTTTTCCGCGGCGCTTGCGGAAAAGGAAACGCTCTCTTACCAGGCGCAGCTTGTCGCCTCCTATCCGGATCGGAATCTGGAGTTTACGCTGCGTTATCAGAGAAGCCCTGAGGGGGAAGAAATCACCGTACTCGCGCCCGCGCTGATCGAGGGGATCTCCGCCCGCCTGGCCCCCGGCTCCCGGAGCCTGTGCTACGATGGGATGATCCTGGACGCAGGGCCGCTGGACCCCTACGGGCTCACGCCCATGAGCGCCCTGCCCCGTCTGACGGAGGCCCTGATCCACGGGCATCTGGACTCCCACTGGGAGGAGGACGGGTACACGGTGCTGCGCCTGATCCCCGACGATCATCTGACGGCCACGGTCTGGTTTTCGGAGGATATGACCCCCCGGCGGGCAAGGCTTGAGAGTGACGGTCGGGTGACGGTGGAATGCGAACTTAGCGATTGGAGCTGAAAACCCATGAACGACCTGCAAAAGAGAAGCTGGGCGGAGATCTCCCTGCCCAATATCCGGCATAACTATGAGGCCATCCGGGCGGCCCTCCCGTCGGGCTGCCGCTTTCTCGGCGTGGTGAAGGCCGACGCCTACGGCCACGGCGCTGTCCCCGTCGCCCGCACGCTGCAGGAGGCGGGTGCCGACTATCTGGCCGTATCCTGTCTGGACGAGGCGCTGGAGCTGCGCGAGGGCGGCATCACCATGCCCATCCTGATCCTGGGCCACACCCCGCCCGAATACACCGAGACGCTGATCGACCGGCAGATCACCCAGACCGTGAGCGCGCTGGCCAAGGCCCGGGAGTACTCCGAGGCAGCAAGGGCGCTCGGAAAGGCGCTGAAGGTCCACCTGAAGCTGGACACCGGCATGTCCCGCCTGGGTTATCTCTGCGCCGGGGACTATTTTGACCGTGGTGTGCAGAACGTGGTGAAGACCGTGGCCCTGCCCCATCTGGAGGTGGAAGGCGTCTACACCCACTTCGCCGTCTCCGACGAGCCGGGCGAAGACTGCGAAGCCTACACCCGCGAGCAGTTTCGCCTCTTCACCGGCGTGATCGACGCCGTGCGCGAGCGCTGCGGCTTTGTCTTCCCCATCCGGCACTGCGCGAATACCGGCGCCGTGCTCAGCTATCCCGAGATGGTGCTGGACATGGTGCGGCCGGGGCTGCTGCTCTACGGCTACGGCGATACGGAGGGGCGGCTGGACCTGCGGCCCTGCATGCGCCTTGTGACCACCGTGAGCACCATCAAGTTCTACGAGCCCGGGACCTCCGTCAGCTACGGCCGGCGCTTCGTCACTCAGCGGCGCACCCGCATGGGCGTGCTGGCCATCGGCTATGCCGACGGGCTGCCGCGCCTGATTTCCAACAAGTGCAGCTTCGCCGCTCCCGGGGGCTTTGCGCCCCAGCGCGGCAGCATCTGCATGGACATGTGCATGGTGGATCTGACCGATCTGCCGGAGACGAAGGTGGGCAGCGAAGTGGAGCTCTTCGGCCCGGCGTGTGACATTTATCAGCTTTCCGACGCGGCCCAGACCATCCCCTACGAGCTGCTGTGCGCGGTGTCCAAGCGCGCCCCCCGCGTGTACGCGGAGTAAAACAGCAAGCATACTGCGGCCCATCCGGGACCATCCCCGGACGGGCCGTTTTGCATCTTCTCTTATACTAATATCTAATAGAAATCTTTAAAATCTCCCGGCCAGAATTGCACCATG
>CAMKAP010000012.1 GCA_946410505.1 uncultured Clostridia bacterium | reverse complement strand
GGAGTTGAGCCCCACGGAAATCAGAAGCGCCAGACCCGTGGAGACGGGGACGGTGATGATGACCAGAATGAAGGTGTTCTTCACAGCCTGCAGGAAGTAGGGGTCGTGCAGGACGTAGGAATAGTTATAGAGGCCAGTGCCCCAGAAGGTCTGGGACGCGGAATTATAGCCCTCCTCGAAAGAGTAGACGAAAACATCCACCAGCGGGTAGACCATGAATACGCCGAGGAAGGCGATGGCAGGCAGCAGATACAGCCAGGCTTTCCAGTTCTTCTTCTGCATGGAGCGCCTCCCTTCAGACCTCAAAGGGGATGCGCTCTTCGGTCGCGGCGTCGAAAATATGGACCTTGGCGGGCTTGAGGGCGAAGCGAACGGATTCATGCCCGGCGTCGATCTCCTCCTCAGAGGAGATGATGGCGCGGATCGTCTCGCTGACTGCAGCCGGGTGGGTAGAGACAACGCTGCGGTCACGGCCCATGACCTCCACTGCCTGCAGATGGCAGCTGAGCGGACCGGCGGCCTCCAGCCGGAAGCCCTCGGGGCGGACGCCCACGAAAACCTTGCGGTCAGATATTCCCTTCAAGTTCATCACGCCGTCCTCACCGATATAGAGGACACCGCCGCGCACCTCGCCCTCAAAGACGTTGATGGGCGGCGTGCCGAGGAACTTGGCGACAAAGAGATTCACAGGCTCGTCATAGACATTCTGGGGCTGTCCGATCTGATGTACGACGCCGTCCTTCATCACGACGATCAGATCGGAGATGCTCATGGCCTCCTCCTGGTCATGGGTAACGAAAATGGTGGTGATTCCGGTTTCGCGCTGGATGCGGCGGATCTCCTCGCGGGTCTGCAAACGCAGGCGGGCGTCCAGATTCGAAAGCGGTTCGTCCAGCAGCAGGACGCGGGGCATCTTCACCAGTGCCCGGGCGATGGCGACGCGCTGCTGCTGACCACCGGACATCTCCGCGGGTTTTCGCTCCATCAGCTGCTCGATCTGCACCAGCCGGGCAGCCTCTTCCGCTTTCCTGTTCATCTCCGCCTTGGAGAGCTTATCCTTACCCTTCAGATTCTGAAGAGGGAAGAGAATATTCTGCCGGACGGTCAAATGGGGATAGAGGGCATAGTTCTGAAATACGAGCCCCACACCGCGGTTTTCGGGCGGCAGACGGGTCACGTCGTCCTCCCCGAAGAAGATGTGCCCGCTGGTGGGGGATTCCAGGCCGCAGATCAGATTCAGCGTGGTGCTCTTGCCGCAGCCGGAGGGTCCAAGCAGACCGATCAGCTTTCCGTCGGGGATCTCAAAAGTGAAATCGTTGACGGCTGTAACTTCCTCGCCCTTTTTATTGTGGCTGGGGAATTTTTTCGTCAGATGCTGCAAAACAACTTTCATGGCAATTCATCCCTTTGCGTTTAAATTGGACATCTGCAGTGCGCGGAATACAGGATATTTCCATTAAATCACATAAGGAGTGAAATTTCAACTTTTGTCTGGAGTCAGGCAGAATTTTACCGTTTTCGCCCCGCTGCCCGGCAAAACAGAACGGCGCCCGAACAGCCTGAAAACAGGGCCTGTTCGGGCGCAGGAAAACCTGCTTTTTCCGAGACAGTCAATCAGAGAGAAAAGATGGCTTCAGCCCTTGACCGCGCCGCTGGTCATGCCGGCGATGATCTGCTCCTGGAAGAGCACATAGCCGATGATGGAGGGGACGATCGAAATGACGATGGCGGCGTACATGGACACATAGTCGGTGGAAAACTGGTTGGTGAAATAGCGGATACCGACCTGGATGGTGCGCAGTTTCTCGGAGGAGACGATCAGGTTTGCAAAGATGAATTCGTTCCAGCAGGTGAGAAACTGGAAGGTGGCGGCGGTGACGATGCCTGTGCGACTCAGGGGCAGAATGATGTGGAAGAAGCGCCCGTAGAAGCCGCAGCCGTCGATATAGGCTGCCTCCTCCAGATCCATGGGGATGGAATCCATCAGCCCGCGAATCAGGAAGGTGGACATGGGGATGCCGATGGCGCTGTAGAGGAGGATCATGCCGCCGTAGGTGTTGTAGAGACCGAGCTTGTTGATGATGACAAAGTAAGGGACCATCAGGGCACTCAGCGGGACCAGAATGCCGGCGGTAAAGAGCGTGTAGATGCTCTCACGGCCGCGGAAGCGGAAGCGGGAGATACAGTAGGCGCCCATGCTCGCGATGATCACGTTCACCAGGGTGGCGAAAATGCCGACGATGACGGAGTTGAGCAGCATCCTGCCGAGACCCGCGACCGTGAGTGCGTTTTTGTAGTTGATCCACTGCGGTACCGAGGGCAGCGCGAAGGGGGACTTCGCCAGAAACTCAAAATTCGTCTTGAGCGAAGAGGACAGCAGCCAAAGCAGGGGGAAGAGCGTATAGACCGCAAAGAAGAGGATCAGGGTCCAGCGCAGGATTGCGAGGACAAGCTCTTTTCCGCGAAGCGGGGGAAGAAGACGGGTTTCACTCATTTCACTGCCCCCCTTGCCTTTTTGGGCTTGACGGTCTCACTGCGGCCGTTGAAGAGGGCGCGGATGGCAATGATGAAGATCACGCCAACGATGATCAAAATGACGGCTGTGGCACTGGCAAGACCGTAGCTTGAACTTTGCAATCGCTCATACATGTACAGCACCATGGTGGAGGTGCGGTGGTTCGGGCCTCCGCTGGTGAGCATATAGACCTGCTCGAACTGCCTGAGACCCATGACGCTTGCCAGCGTCACGCAGGTCAGCAGGGAGGTCTTCTTGATCAGCGGGATCGTGATGTAGATGGCCTGCTGGAAATCCGTTGCGCCGTCGATGGTCGCCGCCTCATAGTAGGAGGTGTCAATGGTGGTAATGTCGGCCATCATAATGACCATGTAATAGCCCACATAGAAGATCCAGTAGATCAGAACGGCGGGCAGCGCCGTGTCCTTATTTCCGAGCCAGTCCGTTGCAAAACGGCCGAGACCGATCGCATTGAGCAGACCGTTGAGCATGCCGTGGTCAGCGTTGTAGATCGCGCGCCACAGGGTGGCCAGCGCAATACCGGAAATGACCTGGGGGAAGAAATAGACCGTCCGGAAGAATTTCCAGCCCCTGGGCTTGCGGGAGAGGATGATCGCCATCACCATGGCAAGGGGGACCTGAATAAATCCGGCCGCGGCGGCCCAGACGATGTTGTTTTTCAGAGAGCGCTGGAAGGTGGAGTTTTTCAGGAGCTTGACAAAGTTTTCAATGCCAACAACATTCGGCGCAGAAATCCCGTCCCATTTCAGTGTGCTGACAACGATAACATAGATAACGGGAATGATAAAGAAAACCACCATGACCGCGATTGCAGGGGCCATGAAAGCGACAAGCGCTCTTCTGTCAGATGGTGTGGGTTTCAAAGGACCGCCTCCTTGTTACACGGTGTAAGGGTACAGGCTGCGGTGTTAGCCGCAGCCTGTACAGCGGATTATTCGATTCAGTTCGTAGGATACTCAGACTCAGGCCATATCAATGGCTTCCTGGAGCTGATCGACAAAGCCCTGCGCGTCGACCTCATCGTTGATGAGAGCGGCAAGCGCGGAGGGGAATTCGGCAATGTAGGCGGGCGGGAAAGCACCCTGCACGTGGATCACAGCATAGCTGCGGTTGTTGTAGATGTCGTACACCTTCTGCGCGATCTCAGAGGGCTCGTCGGGCTGGGTGTCCTTCAGGAAGAACATGGAGCCGGAGCTGAGGGAAAGCTCCTTCACCTTCACAGGATCGGTAATGTACTGCAGGAACTTGACCACGGCGGCTTCCTTGGCAGGATCGTCCTGCTTGGCGGCGGCAAAGAAAGCCTGAACGCAGGTCACTACGGCATCGGGATCGCCCAGGCCGCCCTCATAGACGGGATTCTTGGCGACTTCGCAGTCATCGGCCAGCAGCACGCCGTCAACAGCGTTGTCTTCCTTATAGAGATTGGCGATCCACCAGGGACCGTTGAGGTAGACAGCAGTGTCGCGGGCGATAAAGTGACCGTTCACGTCGGCAGCACCGGCGGAGACGGCGCCATCGAAGGTGTAGTCATACATCTTCTTGAGGATTTCGGCAGCCTGCACGAAAGCGGGATTCTCCAGACCGTCGGCATAGACGTCCTGGCCGCCGATGGCTTCCGCGATCAGGGAGTACCACAGCATGGAGGACCAGCCGTTCTCACCGGCCATCTGGCCCATGACGTTGTAACCGGCGGCCTTTACATCATCGGCCATCTTAAAGAACTCGTCATAGGTGGCGGGGAAGTGGTCCCAACCGGCCTCTTCAAAGATCTTGGTGTTGTAGATCGGGGTGAAAACAGCGGCCTCAAAGGGCAGGATGCTGACCTTGCCGTCGACGCTCCAAGCGTCAAAAACGCCGTCTTCGAAGTCATCGCCCCAGCCCTCTTCCAGATACGGAGTGAGGTCCAGGAATTTGCCGGATTTCATCAGGGCCTTGATGTCATAAGAGGTATCCAGAATGCAGAGGTCGGGCGCGTTGCCGGTGGTGATAACGGTGCGAATCTTGTCACGGTAGGCCTGGTAGTCGGTCTGCTCTTCAACAACGACCTTGATAGAACCGGCGTTTTCAGCGTTGAAAGCATCGATCAGCTTACTCATGTACTCAGACTTGGAGTCGGTGCCGACCCAGATGCTGGGGAAGTTGATGACGATCTCGTCATCGGCGTAGGCGGGCTGCGATACGGGGAACAGTGCGAAAACCATTACCAGTACGAGCAGCAGGGCAAATACCTTTTTCATACGCGTTCTCCTTTGATTAACAAATTTAATTAATTAGCCACAAAAAAATAACTTGCAGCGTCTGAAATAATTATAGGGAAATATTTCAAAATTGTAAAGCAATTTCAGCCCGTGCTTTCGTAGATTTTATAGAGGAAAATCTGTGCACTTTAACGAAGAATCAGGCAGCATGCCAAAAACATGCTGCCCGATTTGTTGAAATTGTTTAATAGTTACGGCAAATTGCACGGAACAGCTCCGCCCAGGGAGAGTCCTCCCGCCAGAAAACCGGCGGTTGCCCGATAGGAGAATAAACGCTGCAATCCCCGCCGCCAAACTTCTCGCCGCTCCAGAGGTGGACCCAGTCTCCCTCAGGAAGCCATAGCGTCCTGCTTTCTTCGCCAGGCTTTACCACCGGGGCAACCAGCACATCACTTCCCAGCAGATAGCTGTACTGCCTGTGATCCCAGGCCTGCGGCGCATCGCTCTGGGCCAGAAACAGCGGCCGCATGACCGGAAGCCCGCGCGCTGCGTTCTCTTCAACGCAATGGCGCAAATAGGGCAGCAGCGCGTCGTGGATCCCGGTCAGCCGGGCCGCCGCGGCGATCATCGCGTCACTGTCGTACAGCTGCACGTTGCTGTCGGGACGGTTCCCCTCATGGGTGCGCATGACCGGCGTAAAGCAGGCAAATTCCAGCCAGCGCAGAAGCAGCTCCTCGTCCCGCTTGAGATGGAAGAGCGTCGTATAGCCGCCGATGTCGCAGGTGTGCAGGCCAAAGCCGCTCAAGCCGAGGCTGAGCGCCGCCGTGATGACGGAGGGAAGTCCGTCGTCCTCGGACCAGTCCACGCACTGATCACCTGCCCAGGTGAGAGTCGAAAAACGCTGGCTTCCCGCTGCGCCCGCACGCATGAAAAACACGCAGTCGCCAAGCATGCCCGCTTCTTCCACAGCTTCCCGATTGCATTTGGCCCAGAGCATGGGCCAGGCATTGTGCATCTGCCTTCCGGTGCCGCCGAAACAGACGGCGTCCGCCGGAAGGTACTCTCCGAAGTCGGCCATCCAGCCGCGAAAGCCAAGCCCGATCAGGTTCTGTTTGATGACGTTTTTGTACCAGGCAAAGGCTTCCGGCATAGTCAGGTCTACTACACCGCAGTCATATTCGCCAAAGTCGAAGAGATAGTCGCTGCCGTCTGCGCGCTTTACGAAATAGCCTTTCTCTCTGGCCTCGCCAAAGAGAACGCCCCCCTCAACAAGATAGGGATTGATATAGCCCATCCAGGCGGTGTCCCGGTCCCGGGCGATCACCTTGTCCAGATCCGGGTACAGTTCCCGGTTCCAGCGCCAGTCCCACTGCAGACGCTTGCCGAAGGAGGTGACGCGCCGCCCCTCCCAGTCCTGAATCCAGACAGCGGAGACGTCCATGCCCCCGTCTTTGCAGCGCTTTTCCAACGCAGCTGCACGCTCAGTTCCGCCCTGAACACCCAACCAGAGGCCCTTCATGGCCCAGTCGGGGAGGACCGGCTGTCGGCCGAGATGGGCCGTCAGCTTTTCCAGCAGCGCCTCGAAGCTCTCGGCAGCGCTGAGGACCAGACGCATTTCGCTGCTCCAGACGCCGATTTCATGGAAATCGCTCTCTCGCAGATCCAGCTCGCTGTATTCGTAGTTTTCCAGATGCAGGAAATACAGCCGGGAGGAGAGCAGAGTCGGCTGGGGGAAGAAGGTGGTGTGATAATCACCGCCGCTGCCGTCCAGCGCGTCGGCAAGGCGGGTGACCTCCGTGAGCTTGTTGCGGCCCACGCCCTGTTCCCGGGTCCAGATCGGCCAGAGCTTTCCGCGGAGATCAAGCGCGGAATACTGCTCGCCGCCGCCGACCATGTGTTCCTCGGGCTTGGCCGAAAGACGGATCCAAAGGCGATTTACGCTGGGGTCATCACAGTGCAGAGTGAGATAGACGAGGCCCACCCGCTCCTCGGCGCTTAACCAGACATCCCCGGCAAGATCCGGGTGTACAAAGCGCAGCGTGCAGCCTTCGGCGTTTGCCAGACGCGGAGCGAGGCGCTCATTCACCCGGTCGCGGATTTCAAAGTTTCCGCGAAACATCCGGATGTTGTCCCGGCCCCTGCCGCAGAAAAACGCGGGAGCGTCGGGGGAGTGGCGCAGCAGAAGCCGACCGTCCAGCCATAAGCTGACACCATTTGCTCCTTCAGTTCGGATTTCAAACATTATGGTCTCCTCGTTGTTTTACTCATTATACCAGGAATCTCCGTTCTCGCTCTTCTGATCTGCCGTATATAACCGGAACACGGGCTCAATCGCCAGCGACATCAGCAGAGCAAAGACACCGGGGATCAGGGGCAGAATCTGGGGCAGCAGCCAGGCAATGGCCAGAAACAGCAGCAGCTCACCGACCAGCAGAAGCGTCCTGCCCAGATACCGTGCCGCCAGAAAGCATATAAATTTGAGACTTCCGCCCAGAGAATTGGAAAAACGCGAGATATAAGCAAACATCCAGGGAAAAGTGAGCAGCGCCGGGAGCGCGAGCAGCCCGCTGAAAGCGGAAAGCGGTATCCCCGCCCGGAGGCCCATATGCCGATAGGCGTAGAAATCCAGCGCGGCAAGGCCCATAACGGCCATGTACAGAAGCCACATCAGAAAGCTCTGTCGGAAGTTCTGGCGGAAGCCGGACAGAAACACCCGGGACAGCCGGCCACGTTCATGGCGGATGCACTTGACCACAGCGTAGTAAAGCGCCGTGGTGGCCGGCCCCAGCGTAAGCACGGGCAGCGAGAAGATCAGCCAGAGGATGCCGGCGTATAGGATGTCGATTACAGCGCTAAGGGCGGGTTTGAACCTGGATTCTTTCATACCTCAACCTTTCCGTTCATGCGAACAGAGAAGCGATTTAATATCTGCAGACCTCAAAACCGAACATGTCCGCCATGGCCTCCAGCGTCTCGGCGTGACGGCCCTTCATAACCACGAAATGGGGCTCAAAACCGTCCAGCACGCTCTGCTCCACCACGCTGCGGCTGTTGGTGTCGGTTTTTACCACGATGGAGGTACCGATGAACTGCCGGGGCTTGTTCAGCGCCTCGCCTTCGGTGAGGAAGAAGCGGAAGCTGCCGTCCGGCTCCCGGCCGATGCGGAAAACGGTGGCCTCCGGGAAAGCCTCGCAGCCGAAGTTCATGGCCGGGCCGATCTTGCGGTTGGGGTGCACGCCGATCTCGGCGCCGGTATCTTTCCGGGCCAGCTGGCAGGCGGCGGCACCGCAGTGCCAGAAGGTGATGGTGTTCTCTCCCTCGTCCAGGGAGACAGGGTCGCCGAAGAAAACAGGCTCACCGGAAAGCTGCATGCCGATCCACATGGACAGGGCCCCGTAGATGTCCGCCTCGCAGGCGGCGGCGATACCGTCGTCATTCAAAAGACTCAACACTGTGCACACAGGGGTGCCGAAGGCCGTGAAGAAATCCGGCCAGCAGCGGGAGGCGAGAGCGCCGATGCCGTGGCTGCGGACGTATTCCGTATAGGCCTTATAAAGCCTTGCGTGATCCAGGCGGTTTTGCTCGGGCGTTTTGTCCAGCCCGCAGGTCATGCAGGCGGTCTTCTCCAGATAGGCTGCGCACTCCTCATCGGTATAGCCCTTGGCCATGTCGATGAGCTCTCTGGCCTCAATGGCCTCCAGCTCCACACCGAAGACGCTCATCAGTTCGCTGTCCAGCGCGCGGCCGAAGCCGAAGCCCTGGGGCGTATGGCCCACGGCAGAAATCCTAAGCTGCCGCATGGCGTGCTTTACGCGGGCTGCAGCGGTGCTCGCGCGGACGGTGCGAATCACTTCTTCCTCTTCTGGCGCGCCGAAGACGTAGGAGAAGGGGCGATAGTCAAAGGCCCGGAGAGCATTGGCGGCGGAGTAGGCCCCGGTCAGGGAGTTGAGGCGGAGGCGGCCTCCGTCAATGACAGGCTCACGCAGCGTCCAGAGCAGTACCGGACAGTCAAAACGGCGCAGCACCTCAGACATGTAGGCCGCGTTTGCAAAGGTCAGGTTCTGAAAAACGATCAGACTGGGCGCAAGCCCATCCAGATAAGCGCGGAGCTTGTCGAGCGAGAGCAGCATCTCAGCGGGGCAGATAAAGCGTTCATCCACACTCTTGAGAAGCTTTATGCTCCGCTCGAACTGATCCTGCGCACTCTCAAGATGAAAAGTGGGTACTCCCACGGGAATATAGACAGGGGAAAAGGCTTTGCCGGTCATAAAATAAACCTCCCATAGAATAATTAGTAAACGCTGGAAACAATCATAGCCTCCCCTGCGCAATCTGTCAATATGCATATTGACAAGCGCCGTGGACAGCGTTAAACTGTGTTTAGTTAGACCATTTAATTAAATTACGGGAGGAAACGTAA
The DNA here is from genome assembly GCA_946410505.1 of uncultured Clostridia bacterium. Next base: position 9,765 of record CAMKAP010000012.1, on the reverse strand, counting down.
ATTGGATCACGATATCAGAGAGATCTGCAAGGATATTCGCTGCGACATCATGACCTGCATCGGTCATCTTGGCGTGGGGCATATCGGCGGCTGCCTGTCCCTGGTGGAAGTGCTGGCGGTACTCTATTTTGAAGAGATGAACATTGACCCGGCCAATCCCAAGATGGCCGGAAGGGATCGCCTGGTCTGCTCCAAGGGGCATGCCGGCCCCGCGGTCTACGCGACGCTGGCAAATCGCGGCTACTTTGACAAGAAAGAGCTGCTCACCCTCAACCAGGGCGGCACCCATCTGCCCAGCCACTGCGACATGAACCTCACCACCGGCATCGACATGACCACCGGCTCCCTGGGACAGGGCTTCTCCTGCGCTGTGGGCGTTGCGCTGGGCAGCAAGCTGGAGGGCGACGGTGCCACCATCTACACCATTATCGGCGACGGCGAGAGCCAGGAGGGCCAGATCTGGGAGGCGGCCATGTTTGCTGCCGCGAAGAAGCTGGATAACCTGATCGCCTTTACCGATTACAACAAGCTCCAGATCGACGGCACCGTGGAACAGGTCAACGGCATTGCGCCTCTGGCCGAGAAGTGGGCCGCTTTCGGCTGGAACGTCATCGATGTGGAAGACGGCAATGACGTGGAGCAGGTGCAGGAGGCTGTGAAGCACGCCAAGCTCGGCCGCGGCAGCGAGAAGCCCACCATGGTCATTCTCAACACCAAGAAAGGCTGCGGTGTCAAGTGGATCGAGGACCTTGGACCGGGCAACCACAATTGCAACGTCAACGAGGAGCAGGCCAAGGCTGCTATCGCAGAGATCAGAGGGGAGGCATAAAACATGGAAATGAGAGCTGTTTACGCCCAGTGCCTGGCGGAAATGATGGAGAAGGACAAGCACGTTGTGGTCCTGGATGCGGACCTTTCCAAGGCCAGCGGCACCAGAAACCTTTACGAGCGTTTCCCCGGACAGATGTTTGACTGCGGTGTGGCCGAGGCGAACATGGCCTCCATCGCCGCGGGCCTCTCCAGCTACGGGTATCGGCCCTGGATCGAGAGCTTCACGCCCTTTGCTACCCGCCGCATCTGCGATCAGATCGCGATCTCCATCGTCTATGCCAAGCAGAACGTCAAGGTCGTCGGCACCGACCCCGGGATCTCTGCCGAGCTCAACGGCGGCACCCACATGAGCATGGAGGACATCGGCGTTCTCCGTTCCATCCCCGGCATGGTGATTTTTGAGCCGGTGGACGAGGTGCAGCTTCGCGCCGCGATGCCTGTTCTGGACGCCTACAAGGGCTGCGTGTACATGCGCCTGTTCCGCAAGGTCCAGCCGGTCATCTTCCCGGAGGATTACAAGTTCGACCTTTTCAAGGCGGACCTGCTCAAAGAGGGCAGCGATCTTTCGATCTTTGTCTCCGGCATGATGACGAAGGATGTGCTCGACGCTTCCGAGCTTCTCAAGGAGCAGGGCATCAGCGCCGAGGTCATTAACGTCCACACCATCAAGCCTATCGACCGGGAGACCGTCATTGCCTCCGCCAGGAAGACCGGCGCCGTTCTGACCGTGGAAAATCACAACGTCATCGGCGGCCTGCACTCCGCCGTGCTTGAGGCGCTGGCTGAGGAGAAGATCCCCGCCGTCGCCGTGGGCGTGCCCGACCGCTTCGGCGAAGTGGGCAAGATGCCCTATCTGCGCCAGGTCATGGGCCTCACGGTGGAGAACATCGTGGAGCAGGCGAAAAAGGCTGTCAGCCTGAAGTAAAACCGACAATCTGAATACAAAACAGGGGCGGCCTTTGGGCCGCCCGTCATATGAGAGGAGATTCCCATGAAAATTGCCATCGGCAGCGATAAATCCGGTTTTTCCGCCAAAGAGGCCATCAAGGCTTACCTGCAGGATGCGGGCGTCGAGTTTGACGATCTGGGCACTGTGGATCTGGAGCATGTGCATCCCTATTATGAAGTGGCAAACACCGTAGCTCCTCTGGTGCAGAAGGGCGAATATGACCGTGCCGTCCTGATTTGCGGCACAGGCGCCGGTATGTGTGTGGTTTCCAACAAATTTAAGGGTGTTTACGCCGTAGCCTGCGAGGGAGTGTATTCCGCCAAGATGGCCCGCGCCATCAATAACGCCAACATCCTCTGCATGGGCGGCTGGATCGTCGGCCCCGAGATGGCCGTGGAGATGACCAAGACCTTCCTGGCCACCGAGTGGTGCCAGGATCTGGAGGACTGGCGCGCTGCCAATATGCACAAGTTCGCCGTTCAGGTCTCTGCCATTGAGGACAGCATCTATGGCAAATGAGTTTATATATGCCCAGCCGGTCAAGATCTGGTTCGGCGAGGGCAAATACGCGGCGCTCTCTTCCATTCTGGAGGAACTGGGCGTTGAACGCGCGGTGCTCGTGTGCGGGCGGCACTTCGCGGCGCAGGCGCAGGCCATGACGGAGGCGGACAAGCGCTTCGTCGCGGTCTTCTCTCAGGTGGAGCAGAATCCGCAGCTCTCCGGCATCGAAGAGACAGTGCGCCTCTGTCGGGAGACGAAGGCGCAGGCCGTGATCGGTATCGGCGGTGGGAGTTCTCTGGACACCGCCAAATTTGCCGCCGCGGTCGCTCCCAACGAAGGGGAGGCCCTTGATTACTATGAAGGGCGTCGGGCTTTTGACGCAAAGAACCGGCTGCTGATCGTGGCGGTGCCCACCACAGCCGGCACCGGCAGCGAGGTGACGCAGGTCTCTGTCGTGAGCCACGGCAAGGAGAAGAAAACCATCAATAACCCCGCCTTCATGCCCACCGCCGCCATTGTGGACCCGCTGATGAGCGTGGGAGTTCCGCCCCGCACCACCATGTGCACCGGCCTTGATGCCATGGCCCACGCGCTGGAGGGCTACTGGAGCAAAAACCATCAGCCGATCCCGGATCTTACAGCGATCCAGGCTGTCAGGCTGATTCTTGAGAACCTGGAGACGGCCTACCGTCACGGTGACGATCTGGAGGCCAGGAGCAACATGGCGCTGGCCGCGCTGCTCGGCGGTCTGAGCTTCGCGCTTCCCAAGACCGCCGCCAGCCACGCCTGCAGCTATCCGCTTTCGGAAGATTATCATCTGCCCCACGGGGAGGCCTGTGCCTTCACACTGGACAGCCTGGTGAAGATCAATGCCGACGAGCGGCTGGAGTACCTCTGCCGCGCTGTCGGCCTCAAGGATACGGATGAGCTTGCCGCGCGCATCCGCGCCTTCAAAGAGATGGCCGGGCTGAGAAGCAGACTTGCGGACCTGGGCGACGTTGACATGGATAAGCTCTGCCGGGACTGCGCAGCGCATCCGCTGATGAACAATAACCCGGTGAAGCTCGACGAGGCGGCTCTGCGGAGCATGTTTGAAGCGCTGCGATGAAGCATGCCAATCGGAGCGCCGTGGGGATGATCGGAGGCATGGTGCTGGCCTGGTCCATCTACTATGCTGTGAGCAAGGTGGTGGTCGGCGCTACGGGCTCTGCGCTGCTGGCGGGCTTTCTGCTGCGCCTCTCGGCACTCATTTTCCTCACGGCACAGCTACTGCTGGACGGTAATTTTTCCCGCCTTTTTCATCAGGGAAAGGCTGTTCGGATCCTACTGATGATCGGTGTTTTCGGCTTTCTGCTGGATCTGTTTGCCAACCTTGGCTATGCAGGCGGCAGCCTCAGCACGGGCACCGCTTTATTGAAGACGGACGTGCTGATGGTGAACCTGGTGTCTGTGATCCTGTATAAGAAGAAGCTCTATGCTTCCGACTGGCTCGGGACCTTTGTGATGCTCTTTGGTGTGCTGCTGGTGCTGGGAATCGATTTTAGCAGCATGCGCGTAAGCGTCTTTGACCTGTTTTTCATCCTAAGCGCCATGTGCGTCACGGCAAACGCCTTTATCATTAAGCGTGCTCAGGACAAATATCACGAGGACGCAGACATGATCTCCTATTACAATAATTTCGTGGTGCTGCTCCTGTTCGGCAGTGCCGCGGCCGTGACAGGGGATCTGGGCAGCTTTGAACTGGGCACCCTGGTTAAGCTCTGGTGGCTTGTCCTGCTTGGGGGCCTGGCCCAGACGGGGATTTACTTTTTCTATTACCGCAACCTCAAGCGCTATGAGGTTTGGGTGGTAAAGCTTTGCCTGCTGCTGATGCCTGTTGTGAGCTGCTTTATCGGCGTATTCTTCCTCAACGAGGAGCTTACTGTGAAGAAAATGCTGGGGATCCTGGTGGTCCTGGCGGGCGCGGCGATTCTGCTGCTGCGCGGCCGCATTCATCATGAGGGAGCTCCACTTCGCGGTTGATCTGTTCAAAAGGTGAAAGGAGAATGTGAAATGCCCTTTGAAGGGGATAACATGATGGGCGTTAAGCGCAATAACCGCAGTGCTGCGCTTCGCATCCTCCATAAAAAAGGCGGCATGTCCCGCAAGCGGCTGGCCGAGGCCATCAAGCTCACACCTGCCGCTATCACGAAGATCGTGGCCGAGATGATGAGTGACGGCCTGCTGCGGGAAGGCAAAGTCCTCCCCAGTGAGGGCGCCGGGCGGCGGGAAGTCATGGTGGAGCTGGATCCCTTCGCAGGCGTCGCCCTGGGACTGCTGATCAATTTGCGGCAGACGATCGTCTCCGCCGTGCTGCTGGACGGGACGGTGCTCTTCTTCGAAGAGATCTCCATAGAGCCTCATGCGGACGCAGACAGCACAACGGCCATGCTGGCCGATCGGCTGCTGGAGCTTGCGGAAGAGCACCGTATTTCCCGGGAGAAGATTGTGGGGCTTGGTCTCGCCGTTCGCGGCATCACCTCCTCTGACCGGCGTCGCCTGATCAACAGCTTCGGATCGCTGAGCCAGGCAAATTATCCACTTTGTGACCGCATGGAAGCCCTGACCGGCATCCCATGCGTGATGGACAACAATGTGCGTGCGCTGTTCGCAGCGCAGATGTTCCTTTCCGATGACAGCGCCAGCGGCTCGCAGTTTTTCCTGCGCTGCGAATACGGCATCGGCGCGGCGCTCTCCATTGACGACCGTATCTGGCACGGTGTTACGGAGCAGTGTGCCGAGATCGGGCATATTCCCGTTATCAAGCGGGGCGGAAAGCCCTGCTCCTGCGGCAAGAGCGGCTGCCTGGAGACCATAGCCTCTCCCTCCGCCATTCGTGAAGATGCGCTGGCCCTGCTCTCGGAGGAACGCACACCTGTTCTCTGGAAGCTCTGCCAGGAGCGGGGACTTGAGAACTTGACGGTGGATGACATTCTCAACGCCGCGCGTAACGGGGACAACGGCGTGGCCACGGTGGTGGACAATGCGGTCAATGCGCTGGGCAGTGCGCTCAAATCCGTGATCTATCTCACAGATCCGGGCAAGATCGTCCTGTACGGAGGGATCTTTGAAAACTCCTATTATCTCTCTCGGCTTCTCAGTGAAATGCGGGAGGGTGTGGACAGCGGCCATATCACAGTGGTGGAAAAAAGCATTTACAATCACCGGCTGGAAAACAAGGCGGCCGGTTTGCTGGCGGTCCAGCGCTTTTTTGAAAAGGGCGGCGTCAGCCTCTGACGCTGCAGGGAGTTTTCCGCGCACATGAAACAGAATATGAATCACCATAGGACGGGAAGATTTCCCGTCCTATGATTTATACTGCGAGGCGCAGCACAATAGGTGAAATTGAGCCGTATGCTTTTTCCGTGCGGTCCGGCGCTTTTGTACTGCGTTCCTCTGTTTTCGCGCATGGTACAAGGCTGTGTCGGAATATGCTGTGTGAGAGGTGATCATATGCTGGAAAATGCGTTCGCCCTGCTGGCAGGAAGCCTGTTTCTGATGCTCCGAATTTCACCGAGCGGCTCTTTTCTGCGCCCGCTGAGCAAGGAGGAGGAAGAAGAGTGTCTGCACCGCTGGGCCGAAGGTGACCTGGAGGCGAGAAACCGCCTTGTGGAGCACAACATGCGTCTGGTGGCGCATATCGTAAAAAAGTACTATTCTCAGAGCGGGGACACGGAGGATCTGCTGTCCATAGGGACGGTGGGGCTTATCAAGGGAATCAACAGCTACCGCGGCGATAAAGGCGTCCGTCTTGCCACTTATGTCAGCCGCTGCATTGAAAATGAGATCCTGATGTATTTCCGCGCCCAGCGCAAGAGCGCGGGAGACGTAAGCCTGTCAGAAGCGCTGGAGACGGAGGAGGACGATGGAAGTCTGTCCTTTCTGGACGTGGTGGCGCAGGAGGACGATCTCGCGGAGCGGATCGGCAGCATGGAACAGTGTGAGAAGCTGCGCAGCTGCATTGCGTCCGAACTGGATGCGAGAGAGGCGCGCATCGTTCAGCTCCGCTACGGACTTGGCGGCAGAGAACCGCTTACACAGCGGGAGACGGCCGCTGCCTGCGGCATAAGCCGATCGTATGTTTCACGCATCGAAAAGAGGGCGCTTGATAAGCTGCGCCTGGCGATGTCCTGAAATAGCAGGACCGCATTGCTTTCCGGCAAAAAGAATGGTAAAATAACTTATCACCAAGGAGCGAAGGAGAAGCCGGATGAAGAAAAAGGTGCTCATGATCGGAACGGGCGGTACCATTGCCTCGGAGATGACACCGGACGGCCTGACACCGGGATTGAGCCCGGATCGGCTGCTGCAGTTTGTTCCTGCTGTCTCCGGGTTTTGCGAGGTGGACTGTATCTCCGTATTCAGCGAGGACAGCACCAACATCACACCTGCGCACTGGACCCGGATCGCCCGGACGATCCGTGACCACTATGAGCGCTATGACGGCTTTGTCATCAGCCACGGGACCGATACCATGGCCTATACCGCGGCTGCGCTTTCCTATCTGATCCAGCACAGCCGGAAGCCCATTGTCCTCACCGGCGCGCAGAAACCCATCTACTTTGATTCTACTGACTCAAAAACCAATCTGACAGACGCCTTCGTGTGCGCGTGTTCTGAAAAGGCGGCGGGTGTGGCAATCGTATTTAACGGTCGCGTGATCCTGGGCACACGCGCCCGCAAAACCTGCTCCAAGAGCTTTGCTGCTTTTTCCAGCATCAACTACCCGGATCTGGCGACGCTGCAGGATCACAGGCTCCTGTGCTACATCCCGGGCGACAGATCGCAGAAGCCTTGCTTCTTCGATCGCCTGAGCACGGATGTGGGACTCATCAAGCTGGTTCCCGGCATGGACCCTGCGCTGCTGCGCTTTGCACTGGCGCATAAGAGCGCGCTGGTGATCGAATGCTTTGGCGTGGGCGGGCTTCCCAGCTACGGCGACAACGCGTTCTTTGATCTGGTCGCCGAATATACGGCGCAGGGACGCTTTGTGGTGATGACCACACAGGTGCAGAATGAGGGCTCCGACCTCTCTGTTTACAGTGTGGGCCACAGACTCAAGGAGAACCGGCGTGTGCTGGAGGCCTTCGACATGACCACGGAAGCCGCCTATACCAAGATGATGTGGATCCTGGGGCAGACCCGGGTCCCCGAGGCTGTACACAGTCTTTTCTATTCGCCGGTTGCCCATGACATTCTCCACCCCGACCCGTGAGGGAATTCTTATTGTTGAGGCCGCTGCCAATGAAACACAAACATCAACAAAGTCTGCTTTCCGTACTCCTGGCGCTGATGCTGCTGCTCACCGCCTGCGGGGCTGCCTCTCCGTCTCAGCAGGACTCCGAAGCCGCAGAGCGGAGCTACCGCTATCTTGACAGTATGGATACCCTGATTGAGCTTACCGCTTACGGCAGCAGACGGGACGAGGCTCTGGATGCGGCGGTGAGTGAGGTCGAGCGTCTCAACGCCCTGCTCTCCATTGGTCTGGAGGACAGCGAAGTATCGCGCGTCAACCGGGAAGGCGGCGGGAAACTGAGCGAAGACACGGCGGAGCTTGTGGAGCGTGCGCTTGCGCTCTATCGTTCCACAGGCGGCGCTTTTGAGCCCACCGTTTATCCCCTCATGGTCCTCTGGGGCTTTACAGGCGGGGAGCACCATGTCCCCACAGAGGAGGAACTGGCCGAAACGCTGCAGAAAGTCGGAGCAGACCGCGTCCAATTTGACGCGGAAAAGGAAACGATCACGCTGGATGAGGGGCAGGCCATCGACCTGGGCGGCATTGCCAAGGGATACACCTCCGCGCGCATCATGGAAATCTATCGGGAACACGGCGTCCGCTCGGGACTTGTAAGTCTGGGCGGCAACGTCCAGTGTCTGGGTGCCAAGCCCGACGGTTCCGCATGGCGTATCGGCGTGCGGAATCCGGATACGGAGGAGGGCGGCATTGTCGCCGTGGTGAGTGTCAAGGATAAGGCGGTCATATCCTCCGGCGGTTACGAGCGGTTTTTCGTGGATGAGAACACGGGAATCACCTATGAACACATTATGGATCCTAACACGGGAAGCCCTGTGCAAAATGAGCTGGCCCAGGTTACTGTCGTAACCTCTGACGGCACACTGGGTGATGCGCTCTCCACTGCACTTTATATCATGGGCATGGACGCGGCCGCCGATTATTGGCGCGCCCACAGCGGGGAATTCGACGCCGTATTTGTGACCCGGGCCGGCGCGGTCTGGATCACCGCTGGCCTGGAAGGCTGCGCAGAACCTGCCGGGAACCGCAGCCTGCAGATGATCCGCTGAGGGAAGGCGTCGGTATCGCCCGGTATTGACTTCAATGCGGCGAGCCGATATAATCTATATAATATCGCTGCAGCCGAAGCTGCGAGAAAAGGGGAGAGAGGCATGAAAATCGGCGTGATGGAGCTGGTCGTCATCTTCATTGTGGCGCTTCTTGTGATCGGGCCGGACAAGCTGCCGCTTTACGCAAAAAAGTTGGGCAATGCCCTTCGCGAGTTCCGTAAGGCCTCGGCCGATGTGACGAAAGAGATCCGGGAAAGCGTTGTCGAGCCTCTGGAGGAGGCCCAAAAGCCGCTGCGTGAGGCGATCGAACCCATTGAAGAGCTCAACCGGGACGTCAATAAAAATCTCAGATCCGTGGAAAAGGATCTGAAGAACATAGGAAAAACACACAAGGACGAATCGGAGCCGGAGCAAACGGCGAATCCCGCACAAGAGAATCTGACTGCCGAGACGGCGCCCGATGCGCCGGCTGAACAGCCGGATCCACAGACAGATGAGGGAGAAAACAAGAAAAGCGGAGGAGAGAGCGTATGAAGCTGGGCGTACAGGAACTGATCATCATTCTGATCGTCGTCATTATCATTTTTGGACCTACCCAGATCCCCAAGCTGACAAAAATGTTTGGCAAGAGCGTGAAGGGCTTCAAGGAGGGCATGGCGGAGGAAGAGGAAGAACTCGCTGCCGATAAGAAGGCCCGAAAGGCCGAAAGCAAGAAAGCCGGCGAGACGGCCTCCGAGGATGAAAAAGAATAACGCCGTCGCCGCAGACGACGGCAGTATGAGCCTCTCCGGCCATCTCAAAGAACTGCGAAACCGGGTTGCCGTATGTGTGGCTGTACTTGTGCTGGGATTTTTCCTCTGCCTGAGCGTGGCCGGGAAACTGGTTACCGCGCTGACCGATTTGGGCGCCGCCTACCAGTATCAGTATGTCTATATCGCCCCGCAGGAGCTGCTGCTGGTCTACTTTAATCTGGCGCTGATCGGTGCGGCGGTGCTGACCTTTCCGGTACTCGCTTATGAAGCATATGCTTTCTGCAGCCCGGGACTTACGGGAAAGGAGCGCACTGGCATTGCTCTGGCACTGCTTGCGGGGACGCTGTTTTTTATACTGGGTGTGGCATTCGCGCGCTTTATCAGTATGCC
>CAMKAP010000011.1 GCA_946410505.1 uncultured Clostridia bacterium | reverse complement strand
CAGAGGCAGGCGGCACGCAATTTCCGCAGCCGCGCCATTGGCGGGCCGTTGTGAAACAGGCCCGCAAATGGCATTTGCGGCGAGGTGGGCAACTTCCCCTTGTCGCCTTTCTTTGAAGGGCAGGAAACCTTTCTTTCCGCGAAAGGAAAGAAAGGTTTCCTGAAAACCGCAGCTGACCGCCTCCGAGCGGTCGAGAAGAAACACATCCGTTTCGCCAGGTGATCATCACTATTATAGTTACTTGAAAAGAGGTTTCTTATGTCACGGATTATGGCAATTGATTACGGTGACCAGCGCATCGGCCTTGCGGTCTCGGACCTGTTAGGGCTCATCGCGGGCGAAGCCTGGACCATGCAGGAGTGGAACCGGGAACGGGCGGTCACGCGCATCGCCGAGGAGGCAAAGAAGCGGGACGTGGGCACCCTGGTCCTGGGGCTGCCGAAAAACATGGACGGAACGGAGGGCCCCCGGGCCGCGCTGAGCCGGGAGTTCAAGGCGCTTCTGGAGGCGGAGACCGGTCTGCCCGTGGTGCTCTGGGATGAGCGGCGCAGCAGCATCGAGGCTCACGCCATCCTGCACGCGGCCGGCAAGCGGGAGCGTCTGCACCGTAAGAGCGTGGACGCCGTGGCCGCAAGCCTCATTCTGGAGGGCTATCTGGGGAGCCTGCGATAAATCGGCGAGAGATTACAAGAAAAAGTCGTTTACTTCCTGACAAAACTTTTGTATGATAACAGTATCAACTGAAAGGAGATGCTCCTGCTATGAATGCTGTTCTTCAATCCATGGGCATCAGCTCGGTCAGCGCCCTGGTTTCCGCGCTGCTGACCCTGCTGGTCTGCATTATCGCCATCAAGGTCGTCACCAACATTGTGGACAAGATCCTCAATAAGAACGCCAGGATGGACAATACCCTGCGCCACTACATCAACTCCGCCGTCCGGACGCTGCTGTGGGTGCTGACGGTCATCATCGTGGCCAATGCCCTCGGCATCAACACCACGTCTCTGGTGGCTCTGGTCAGTGTCGCAGGCGTTGCGCTGTCCCTGTCCGTGCAGAACGTGATGTCCAACCTCTTCTCCGGCATCACCCTGCTCATCACCAAGCCCTTCACCACCGGCGATTTCGTGGAAGTGGCCGGCAAGACCGGCGTCATCAAGGCCGTCGGCCTGTTCTACACCCAGCTGGACACGCTGGATAACGTGGCCGTGTCCATCCCCAACAGCGATGTGACCGGCTCCGCCGTCAACAACTTCAGCCGCGAGCCCGTGCGCCGTGTGGACCGCACTTTCACCGCCTCCTACGAGTGCCCCACCGAGGACGTGAAGGCCGCCATCTTCGACGCCATCGCCAAGGACGAGCGCATCCTCTCCGATCCCGCCCCCTTCGTCCGTCTGCTGGAGTACAAGGGCAGCACCGTGGAGTACGTGGTGCGCGTCTGGTGCAAGAACGCCGATTATTGGGACGTGTACTTCAACCTCAACGAGAACGTGCGCGAGAGCTTTGCCGCCAAGGGCGTCAAGTTCAGCTATGAGCACGTCAACGTCCACATTGTGGAAAAGTAGGCGAAAAAACACACAAAATCGAAAAAGCCGGGAGCGGGAGCTCCCGGCTTTCAAGTTGTTGATAAAGCATTAGTATTTGTCCATCTGCTCAGAGGCGGCAAGTTGCGGTTATCAAGACCCATTTCTCTTTCCTCTTGCGGAAAGAGAAACGGTTCTTGTACTCCAAAGAGAAAGGACGCTCGTCAAAATGGGCGACACAAGGTCTGAGCGTGGGTCGCCGCTAAAGCAGATACGCGTAGCTGCTGGCTCCGCATACCGCTGCCGCTCCCCGGTACTCCTGACGAAGGAAGCTGCCCGCTCCGGGCCGCGGCTCGCCGGGAGGGTTGTTTCAAGCCGTCGAGCCGCCGTGTGGTGCTTCTGCGTGCTGCGATCTGTACCCCATAGCGGCAGCGGACACCTGGGCGCACCGCGTATGCCAACATTCGGACGGCGGCGACCCACGCTCAGATCATGTGTTCCCCTCTCTGACAAGCGCCTTTTTCTTTCTTACACCGGGCGCGGCGCGTTCTTTCTTTTTGGGCAAGCTCCAAAAAGAAAGAATGGGGGGCGCATTGCGCAGGCAAATGCTTGTGAACACGCCAGAGAATAATGTATCCTTCTTCTTCCATTGTCTGCACAGTGAAAACCGGGAGCATCCGCTCCCGGTTTTTTACGCCTCTTTTCTTGACACGGTGCGCCGCGGCGCATAAAATAAAACATCATCAGCAAACTAACGCAGTAAAGGGAGCGATTGTGATGAAAAAATTCCTGTCCATCCTTCTGGCCATGGCCCTGCTGCTCTCGGCGGCCGCCTTCTCCGGAACCGGTACGGCATATGCCGAGGATGCGCTGCCCGCCGTGGGCGACACGGTGGAGGGCTTCACCGTGCGGGAAAGCCGCGATTTCCCCCTGGTCGGCGCCACGGCCGTCCTCTTTGAGCACGAGCGCACCGGCGCCCAGCTCATATACATCGCCAATAACGACACCAACCGGGTTTTCGACCTGAGCTTCTTCACCCGCGCGGTGGATAACACCGGGCTTCCCCATGTGTTCGAGCACTCCACACTGGACGGCTCGGAGAAATATCCCTCCAAGGCGCTGTTTTTCAATTTGATCTATCAGACCTACAACAGTTACATGAACGCCTTCACCTACCCGCTCTTTACCTCCTATCCGGTGGGGAGCCTGTCGGAGGATCAGCTTCTCAAATATGCCGACTACTATACCGACAGCTGCCTGCATCCGAGCATCATGACGGATGAGAGCATCTTTCGCGAGGAGGCCTGGCGCTACCGCCTGGCGTCTGTTGAGGACGAACTGAGCATCGAGGGCACCGTCTATTCTGAGATGCTGGGCGCCATGGACCTGGAGAGCAGCGCGAGAAATCACATGATGCGCACTGCTTTCCCCGGCTCTCTGATCGGCAACGAGTCCGGCGGCGAACCGGAGTTCATCCCCGACATGACCTGGGAGGCCCTGCAGGACTTCCACAACACCTACTACCACCCCTCCAACTGCATCGCCTATCTCTACGGTCAGTTTGAGGACTATACCGCCTTCCTCAAGCTGCTGGATGAGGCCTTTGCCCCTTACGAAAAGCGGGAGTTCAGCTTTGAGGACCCGGACTATACGCCCCTTGCGGGCGACGTGGAGGAGAGCTTTGCTTTCCCTGTGGAGGCAGGCGCCAACACCGAAAACCGCTCCGCTGTCTATTACACCTTTGTCTGCCCCGGCGTGAAGGCAGATCCCCAGGCGGAGATGATCCTCAACACGCTGACGGACCTGCTGGCGGACGACGCCTCCCCGCTGATGCAGGGGCTCAAGAAGGCCCTGCCCAGCGGCAGCTTCTCCACCTATATCGAGACCGAGGGCCCCGAGGACGCCGTGATCTTCTACGCCGGCAATGTCAACGCCGAGGACGCGCCCGTTTTCCGTGAGACCGTGGACGCCGCTCTGGCGGAGGTCGCCGAAAAGGGCTTCAGCCAGGAGCTGGTGGACAGCGTCATGTCCTCCCTGAGCCTGAGCATGAAGCTCACCGGCGAGGGGGAAGACGTGGGCGTGGATCTGATTTCCCAGATCGCCTATTCCCACGCGGCCTCCGGCAACCCCTTCGACTACATGGACTATGTGGATGCGCTGGAAAAGCTGGACGACTGGAACCAGCAGGGGCTCTACCGCGACGCCGTCAGCGGGCAGCTGCTGGGCAGCGCGGTCACCGCCCTGGTCAGCACCTATCCCCAGCCCGGTCTGCGCGAGGAGCTGGACGCCGCGCTGGCCGAGAAGCTGGCCGGGATCAAGGCCGCTATGAGCGAGGAGGAGCTGCATGCCCTTGTGGAGGCCTCCAATGCCGAGGATGAGGAGGACGACGCCTCCGAATATGTCTCCGCGCTGCAGGTGGTGACCACCGCCTCCCTGCCCGAGGAGATGCGCGAATACACGATCACGGATGAGACCGGCGAAGACAATGTGCGGCGCATCACGGCGGAAGCCGGCGTGGACGGTGTGAGCCAGGTCGTCCTGCTGCTGGACGCCTCCGGCCTGCCTCAGGAGGACATCCACTGGTTTGCCCTCTATACCGCCCTGCTGGGCGAGATGGACACCGCCCGCCACAGCCGCGAGGAGCTGGCCGCCCTGACTGGCCGCTACTTCTACAACGGCGAGATTCGCCTGTCCCTGCTCAAGAATTACGGCACGGACGAATACCGGCCCAATCTGCGAGCCGGCTGGATCGCCGGGGACGAGGATCTGGAGGAGGGCTACGAGCTGCTGTATGAACTTCTCTATGAGACCTCCTTTGACGACAGCGAGACCCTGCTGGGTCTGATCCGGCAGAACAAGGCGGCTCTGAAGAGCGACATCAACAGCGCCCCCTACAACCCCATGCTCTACCGCGCCTTCGCAAACACTTCCCCCCTGTACGCTTACTATTATTATTTCAACTTCCTGGATTACTACGCCTTCCTCGAAGAGGCGGAGCGGACCATAGAGGAGTCCCCGGAGACGGTGGCCGCGAAGCTGGAGGAGATCCAAAGCTTCTTCCACAACCGTACCAACGCGGTGGCGGCCTGCGCCGGCAGCGAGGAGAGCCTTGCCGTGAACGCGCCGCTGGCCGACGCCTTCCTGGAGAAGCTGGACGCAAATCCCGTCGAGACTCAGGAATACCGCTTTGAGCCCTGCGCCGCCAGCGAAGCTTTGGTGGTGGACAGCTCCGTGCAGTATAACGGCGTTGTTTCCAGCTTTGAGCAGGCGGGCCTCGAGGATTACTCCGCCGAGCAGGACGCGGTGGCCGCGCTCATCACCGACAGCTACCTATACCCCATGCTGCGTGACCAGTACGGCGTCTACAGCGTGTTCCACGGCTTTGTGGAGGACGGCGGCCCCTACATCATCACCTATCGCGACCCCAATGTGGCCGAGAGCTTTGCGGTCCTGGACGGACTGGCTGATTATGTTCAGGAGCTGGATATGGACCAGGAGACGCTGGACGGCTATATCCTTTCCGCCTACAACGCCTACGCCAAGCCCGAGGGTGAGCTGAGCGGCGCTGTGAGCGCGATCCTCTCCCGCCTGACCGAGGAGCCGGAGGATCTGAAGCTACAGCATATGCGCGAGCTGAAGGCCCTCACCCCCGAGACACTGCAGAACTATGCCGCGGCCTATGCCGCCCTGCTTTCAAACGGCGTGCGCTTTACAGCGGGCGGCGCGGGCGCCATCGCGGCCAACAGCGATCTTTACGATGTGACGCTCAATCCCTTCGGGTCCGTGGACACCAGCCAGGTGGGCTTCTCTGACCTGCCCGAGGACCACGAGCACTACGAGGCGGTGCGCTTCGTGTTTGAAAACATGCTCATGGCCCCGAAGACGGAGGACGCCTTCGGCGCGGACGACGAGGCTCTGACCGGGGAGCTGGCCGCTGTGCTCTACGCCCTCATCGGCGGGGATGCCGCGGATCAGGAGGGCGCGGTGGAGACGCTGGCGTCCTACGGGATCCTCCCAGGGGACGTGAGCGCGGACACGGTGCTGACCGGCGCCGCGGCCGAGGAAATCCTCTCCGCTTTCAGCGAGGCGGCGGAGCTGCCCTATGAGGCTTCCGGCGCGGAGGACGCGCCGCTCAGCCGCGGAGAGCTGGCCGAAATCATTATGGCTTACGTGAGCCCGCTGATGTAAAACACTTCTGCAAATCGTACAGCCGGGAGGCCTCTGCCTCCCGGCTGTTTTTCAGCAATTTTTGAAAGCCGCGGCGTTTTTTGGCAACTAAAATGTGCCGCGTGTGTTTTTCCCTCCTGCGCACATACTGTTTGTTGCGGGATTGTATTTGCAAAAACAGGTTCTGCGGAGGGGAGTTTTTGATGAAAAAAATGATAGCGACGGCGCTTGCCGTCTTTGCGCTGAGCGCTGCGGCGCCCTGCGCGGCCTTTGCTCAGGAACTGGAGTTGGGCGGGCAGATCGTGGGGATCCAGATCAGCACGGAGGGCGTGCTGGTGGCGGGCACCGGCGCGGTGGAGACCGCGGAGGGGAGTGCCTCTCCGGCGGAGGATGCGGGCGTGCGTCGGGGCGATGTGATCGTGGAGCTGGACGGAAAAAAAGTCAGCAACGCCGGGGAACTGATCGGCGCGGTGGAGGCGCTGCAGGGCGAGAGCGCGGAGCTCACGGTGCTGCGCGGCGGACGGCCACTGCTGCTCACGGTGAAGCCGGCCCGGTCCGACGAGAATCAGTGGATGCTTGGCATGTGGCTGCGCGACGGGATCTCCGGCATCGGCACAGTCACCTTCTATGACCCTGCCACGGGACTCTACGGCGCGCTGGGCCACAGCATCAGCGACGCGGACAGCGGCGCTATGCTGCCAATGAACGAAGGCAGCATCACCGAGGCGGAGATCGTCTCGGTCAAGCCGGGCGCGGCGGGCGTCCCCGGAGAGCTCAACGGCTGCGCCGATCTGGGCAGAGTCCTGGGCAGCATCGAGCACAACACCGAGCACGGCATCTATGGTCACATGAACCGTCCGGCAGGCGGCCGCCCGGTGGAGACCGGCGAGATCCGCACGGGCCCTGCAACCATTCTGACCACGGTGGACGGAAAGAACACGCGGGAGTTCTCTGTCCGTGTCAGCCGCATTTACCGGGACAGCGACGGGGAGCATGTGATGCTCAGCGTGACCGATCCCGAGCTCTGCTCCCGCACCGGCGGCATCGTGCAGGGCATGAGCGGCAGCCCCATCCTGCAGGACGGCAAACTGGTGGGCGCGGTGACCCATGTGTTCCTGTCCGACCCCAAGCGGGGCTACGGCATCAGCATCCGGGACATGCTGGACGACGCGGGCGTGCTGGACGAGGCGGCATAACGCAAAAGCGGCGGCGAAAAGCTTTGCTTTTCGCCGTCGCTTCTGTCTCTCAAGATTTCTTTTTCTTTCCCAGCTTTCGCAGGGCCTCGTTGCCCGCGTGTGCGTAGGTCAGCATCAGCCGCTGCATCTCGTACCAGGTCTCGTCCCGCTCCCAGTGCAGCGCCCGGTTCACCGCGAAAGCGCCCATGACGGAAAAGAGGAACATCAGCTCCGCCTGCCGCTCACAGATGCGGAACTCCCGCACCATCTCCGGCACCACATGCGCCTTTTCCTGCCGGTAGACCCGCAGGATGATATATTCGGCGATGGCGTCGTCCCGGAAGAGGGGCTTATAGCGCGGATCCTCCGCCACCCGCTGACACAGGGGCAGCAGATCCGTCAGGGCCTTCAGCTCGGCGGCGTCTTCCATTTCCGCCGTCTGCCTGGCCAGATATTCCACCTGCGCAAAACCGGTAGTGGACTTCGCGGCAGCGTTTCCGATCGCGTCGTCCGCCAGCTCGTCGATCACGTCCATCAGACCGGTGTAGTGGGTATAAAAGGTCGCCCGGCCGACGCTCGCCTCACGGCAGAGCTCGGCCACGCTGATCACGTCGAAGGATTGCTTCCGCAGGAGTTCCAGCATGGCGTCTTTAATCATGCTCCGGGTCACGGCAACGCGGCAATCCGGCTTTCTTTTCTCTGCTCCCATAGAAGGCGCCTCCCGTCCGATCGGTGGTGAAAGCTTTGAATATATTATAGACGCTTTTTCGAAAAGTGTCCAGAACAAGAACAGCTTTCCCGAAAGTGTCATGGTGTTTGCGCGGTATTTCCGATATAAAGGGAGCAGCCCCGCCAACAGGCGGCACTCAAATCGTATGAGAGAGGAGCAAACCCATGATTTCTTTTGAAATGGAAGACCTGATCGGCGTGCTGCAGGGCCTGGTTCCCTACTTTATCGCCATCGGCCTCGTGCTTGCCGCGGCCATCGTCGTGAGCATCGGGGTCAGGAAACTGCCCCAGGCGAAGAAAAAGTTCTTCCGCGGCGAGAGCTGGCTGGCGGCGCTGCTGGCCATTCTGATTGTTGCGAACCTGATCTGTCTCGGCCCCATGTCCGCGCTGCTGAGCCTTGTGGGCGGCGCACAGACCCCCACCAAGATCTCCGACGGCCTTGCCAAAGAGGCGGAAGCCGTCGCCACCCAGATCGCGGAGGAGGGCTTCGTCCTGCTGGAGAACGAGGGGCTTCTGCCGCTGCAGAATACAAAGAAGCTCAACCTCTTCGGCTGGGCCTCCACCAATCCCGTTTACGGCGGAGCCGGCTCCGGCGGCCTGAACGATCTTTACCACAAGGTCAGCCTGATCGAGGGCATCCAGAACGCAGGCTTTGAAGTGAACCAGGAGCTCATTGACTTCTATCTTGGTTATGCCGAGAACCGTGCCGCGGTCTCCATCACCGCCCAGAACTGGAATCTGCCCGAGCCTCCCGCCGCTAATTACAGTGACGAGCTGCTCAAGAGAGCGAAGGACTTCTCCGACACCGCCGTCATCGTCATCTCCCGCATGGCCGGCGAGGGCCATAACGACATTCCCCAGGATATGGCCAACTGCGAGATCTATACCGACAACAGCGAGGCCAATCACGACTGGGATGAAGGCGCCCACTATCTGGAGCTCAACAACACCGAGCGCGACATGGTGGAGCTGGTGTGCGCAAACTTCGACAAGGTCGTCGTTGTCTACAACGGCGCCTACGCCTTCGAACTGGGCTTCTGCGAGGAGTATCCCCAGATCCAGGGCGTGCTCTGGGCCGGCGGCCCCGGCAACGTGGGCTTCACCGCCCTGGGCGAGATCCTGGCCGGCACAGTGAACCCTTCCGGCCGCACCAACGACACCTTCGTCTATGACATGACCCAGACCCCCTACTGGAACAATGCCGAGAAGCGCGATTACGCCAATATGCTGGACATGACCGTAGAGGGCATGAACGCGGGCGTTCCCACCAACTACGCCCCCGCTTTCATCCACTATGTGGAGAACATCTACGTCGGCTACAAGTTCTATGAGACCGCCGACGAAGAGGGCCTGATCGACTACGAGAAGGTCGTGCAGTACCCCTTCGGCTACGGCCTGAGCTACACCGACTTTACGCAGAAGATGTCCGAGCTGAGCGTGGACGGCGAGAACCTGAGCTTCGACGTGACTGTCACCAACACCGGCGCTGTCGCCGGCAAGGACGTGGTGGAGGTCTACTTCAATCCCCCCTACGTCAACGGCGGTATCGAGAAGGCCAGCGCCAACCTGGTCTGCTTCGAGAAGACCGGAATGCTCCAGCCCGGCGAGAGCGAGACCGTGCACATCGCTTTCGCTCTGGAGGACATGGCTTCGTATGATGAAGTTAACGGCGGCGCCTACACTCTGGAAAAGGGCGATTACACCATCGCCGTCAAGGCGAACTCCCACCAGACCCTGGACAGCAAGGTCTACACGCAGAAGGACACCGTCCACTACGGTGAGGGAAGCGCCCGTCCCTCCGACGACACGGCAGCCGTGAACCGCCTGCAGGACGCCCGCGGCGAGGTGGAGTATCTCTCCCGCAAGGACGGCTTCGCCAACTTCGAGACTGCCACGGCCGCTCCCGCCGACCTGAATCTGCCGGAAAAGTACATCGCGGGCTATCACCTGAACGCAAACTACGATCCCACCGCCTACATTAACCCCGACGACGTCATGCCCACCACCGGCGCGAAGAACGGCCTGATGCTCAGAGACCTGCGCGGCAAGGCCTATGACGATCCTCTGTGGGAGAGCCTGCTGGATCAGTTGACTGTAGACGAAATGGCGGACATGATCGCTCTCTCCGGCTACCAGACCCCGGCCATCGCCTCCATCGGCAAGGTCCAGTGCGTAGACTCCGACGGTCCCGCGGCCATCAACAACAACTTCACCGGCGGCGGCTCCATCGGCTTCCCCGTCGAGGTGGTCATCACCTGCACCTGGAGCCATGAGCTGGCCTCCCGGTGGGGTGAACTGATGGGCAAGATGGCCAAGGAGCTGGGCTCCACCGGCTGGTACGCCCCCGGCATGAACACCCATCGCTCCGCCTTCACCGCCCGTAACTACGAGTACTTCTCCGAGGACGGTGTGCTGGCCGGCTGGATGGCCGCCGACGCGGTCAAGGCCGCCATGCAGGAGGGCGTCTACTCCACCATCAAGCACTACGCCATGTACGACTGCAACGGCAAGATGGTCTGTGCCTGGGCCACTGAGCAGTCCATGCGTGAGATCTACCTCAAGCCCTTTGAGATCGCGGTCAAGAAGGGCGGCGCCACCGGCGTCATGGCCTCCTGGGCCTACCTCGGCAACAAGTGGGTCGGAGAATCCAGCGAGCTGATGAAGAACATTCTGCGCGACGAGTGGGGCTTCCGGGGCTTTGTGGTGTCCGACTTCTTCCGCAACAACGGCCACGGCTTCATGAACGCCGACGAGGCGCTGGCAAACGGCGTGGACGCCATGCTCTCCACCTTCGCGGGCGGTCCCAACCAGGTCAGCGACAAGTCTGCCGCCTCCAATGTCAAATACATGCGCGAGGCCACGCACAATATCCTCTATACCACGGTCAACTCCTGGGCATATGACGAGGAGCACAGCCATCCCGCGATGGAGACCTGGAAGGTCATCCTGATTGCGGCGGACGTGGTGCTCGGCGCGGCCATTGCCTACGGAATGGTGCGAAAGTACAAAAAGTACAAAGCCGCAAAGTAAACCATGGCAAAACAAAAGGAACTGCCGAAAGCACATCAGCAGTTCCTTTTTTGTCCCGTTGCCGGATAATGACGATCTTACGGCACATTCTGCCGGCCTTCCGACGAGAAGCCCTGCTTTTCAGCACAGCTGCTGCAGGAGCGCCCGGTCGCTCTCCCTGGCGCAGAGATAAAAGGTGACGGAGGCATCCTCGTCCAGGAGCGGCACGCTCACACGATTGACTGCGGTGCGAAAGCGGAATAGCGTCAGGTTAGAGGAGAAGCAGGGGAGGTTGGAGGCCCGCACCAGTTCGGCAAGCGTTGCCCGGTCGCTCTGCACCAGGTAATGAAGCCGGGGATTTTTCTCCACCAGGCGCCGCCAGACGCCGAGATCCTTGTAGGAGAGGATGCTCTCCTCTCCCAGCTCGGCAAGACGGATCGCCCTGCGCCCGCTCAGCGGATGCTCGGGCGGCAGCGCGACGCAGAGCTGCTCCTCCGTGTATTTCCGGCACAGAAGCCCTGGCAGGTCCACCGGCCGTTCCGTCAGGATGAGGCGGTAACGCCCATGCGCCAGCCCCTCGATCAGCGCGT
This sequence comes from uncultured Clostridia bacterium, assembly GCA_946410505.1. Next base: position 7,965 of record CAMKAP010000011.1, on the reverse strand, counting down.
CGGTTTCACCGAGCTCGGTGGAGAGGGTTTTTTCCGGAAAGCGGTCGGCCAGCTCCGCCGCCAGATCCCACATGGGCGCGGGGCCGCAGGAGCCGACGGCGATGGTGGACAGGCGCGCTTCGAAGAGCCGCAGCTCCTGTGCCATCTCGCCCACGGAATCGAGAACACCCACGGCCCGCGCCACGGCCATCTCGCCTACGCGGTTGAGCACCACGCGGTTGCGCTTGCGGTCAAAGAGTGTAACACCCAGCTCTGCCTCCAGACGCTGCATGGAACGGGTCAGCGCGGGCTGGGAGAGATGCAGGGCGTTTGCGGCAGCGGAGATCGTGCCGTGCTGTGAAACGGCGATCAGCTGCTGAAGCTGGGCAAGCTCGATCATGCTTGTCTCCTCCCGATGTCAAGTATGCGTTCAGTATAAAGCAAGACCAAGAGAATAACAAGATAATTTGTGCAAGAATCACGAGTTTCGGCCTCAATATTCTTCTAAACTGCTGTAAAAAAACATGTCACTATGCGTTCAGAGAATGCTGGGATGCACAAACGGCATTTTACAATCTGTTAAAAAGTTGGTAAAATCTGAAGCAGGTGTTATCTGAACACTGATATTAAAGGAGGAGAACGCATGTTAGGAATCAACATGAACGACGTCTACACAACGATCGGCCTGCTGAAGAATTACCTCATCGGCATCGGCGTTGTGCTGGCGCTGGCAATCGTTCTGACGATTGTCGCAGTCAAATTCAAAAAACCCCTCAAGAAGCTCGTGCGCAGCAGCGCGTGGATTGCCTGCCTGCTGATCGTTGCGCTGATCATCAACGCCATCCTGATCGGCCCGATGTACAGCATGGTCAGCATGGTCTTCAGCAACGGCGGCGATATCTCCGAGCAGAGCATCACCAATGCGCAGGATCTGTGCGAGCAGATCGCGGACGAGGGCTTCGTGCTTCTCAAGAACGACGGCCTGCTGCCGCTCTCGGGCGATGTGAAACTCAACACCTTCGGCTGGTCCGCCACCAACCCGGTCTACGGCGGCACCGGTTCCGGTTCCCTCTCCGGCCTGTATGAGACCGTCAGCCTGCTCAAGGGTCTGGAGAACGCCGGCATTTCCTACAATGAAGATCTTGTGAAGTTCTACACCGACTTCCGCAGCGCCCGTCCCGGCATCGGCATGATGGGTCAGGACTGGACGGTTCCCGAGTGCACCATTGCGGATTACGAGAGCGCCGGCATCTTTGACAACGCCAAGGCCTTCTCTGACACGGCGATGATCGTGCTCGCCCGCTCCGGCGGCGAGGGCGCCGACCTGCCCAAGAGCCTCGATCCCAATGTCCCGGATACCTTCAACGACGACGGCAACGGCACCATGTTCAGCCAGACCGGCCTGCGCTTCAGCGAGTATCCCGAGGATCTGGACGCCTCCAAGCACTACCTTGAGCCCACCACCCGTGAGCTTGCGATGATCGACCGCGTCACCAGCGAGTTTGACAAGGTCATCGTCGTCATCAACGCCTCCAACGCCATGGAGCTCGGCTGGGTCAACAGCTACCCGAGCATCAAGGCCGTCATCCTCGCCCCCGGCCCCGGCCAGACCGGCTTCAATGCCCTGGGCAATATCATCACCGGTAAGGTCAACCCCTCCGGCCGCACCATCGATACCTTCGTGGCGGATCTGACCGCAACGCCATGCTTCAACAACATCGGCGAGTTCCAGTACACGAATCTGGCGGATGTGTCTCCCATGAGCTACGGCTTCCCCGTAACGCCCAACTTCGTCAACTACGTGGAAGGCATCTACGTCGGCTACCGCTGGTATGAGACCGCGGCGGCGGAAGGCGTGATCGATTATGACAAGGAAGTGGTCTATCCCTTCGGCTACGGCCTGAGCTATACCAGCTTTGAGCAGACGATGGGCGAGATCAGCGAACAGGACGGCACCATCTCCTTTGACGTGACGGTGAAGAACACCGGCGCCGTTGCCGGCAAGGACGTGGTGGAGGTCTATTACAATCCCCCTTATACCAACGGCGGCATTGAAAAATCCGTTGCCAACCTCGTCGCCTTCGCCAAGACCTCCGAGCTCAAGCCCGGCGAAAGCGAGACTGTGAAGATCTCCTTCAGCGTGGAAGACATGGCCTCCTTCGACTACCAGGGCGCCAAGGCCTACGTGCTCGACGCGGGCGACTACGAGATCTCCATCAACAGCGATTCCCACAACAAGATCGACTCCAAGACCTACACCGTCGCCTCCAAGGTGGTCTTCGGTGAAGACAACAAGCGCGAGAGCGACCAGACCGCGGCAGTCGCCCTGTTCGACTATGCGGCAGGCGACCTGACCTACCTCTCCCGCGCCGACGGCTTTGCCAACTACGAGGAAGCCACCGCAGCGCCCACCAACTTCGAGATGAGCGATGAGGCGAAGGCGGGCTTCTACAACCACACCAACTATGATCCGACCCAGTTCAACAACCCGGACGACGTGATGCCGACGACCGGCGCCCAGAACGGCCTGAAGCTGCAGGATCTGCGAGGCAAGGATTACGACGATCCCCAGTGGGACGCCCTTCTTGACCAGCTCACCGTGGATGACATGGTGAACCTGATCGGCACCGGCGGCTACCAGAGCGTTGCCGTGGCTTCCGTCGGCAAGACCCAGCAGGTCGACTGCGACGGTCCCGCCTCCATCAACAACAACTTCACCGGCAAGGCCTCCATCGGCTTCCCCGCCGGCGTTGTGATCGCGGCCACCTGGAACACCGAGCTTGCCAAGGAATTCGGCCGTTCCATCGGCCAGATGGCCGACGAGATGGACGTCTCCGGCTGGTATGCGCCCGCCATGAACATCCACCGTTCCGCCTTTGCCGGCCGTAACTTCGAGTATTACTCCGAGGACGGCTTCATCTCCGGCAAGATGGCTGCCAACGCGATCCTCGGCGCAGCCGAGAGCGGCGTCTACGCGTTCATGAAGCACTTTGCCATGAACGACCAGGAAACCCACCGCACCGACATGCTCTGCACCTGGTCCAATGAGCAGGCCATGCGTGAGATCTACTTCAAGCCCTTTGAGATCTCCGTCAAGGAAGGCCACTGCAGCGCCGTCATGTCCGCCTTCAACTACATCGGCAACAAGTACGCTGCTGCCACCACCGAGCTGCAGAACACCGTTCTGCGGGGCGAATGGGGCTTCCGCGGCATGGTCCTGACCGACTACTTCGGCGGCTACGGCTACCAGGATGCGGATATCCTGATCCGCAACGGCAACGACTTCTGCCTCACCCCGCAGGCGACCGACTTCTCCAAGGTCAGTGATACGACCAGCGCCACCTCCGTGCTCGCCATGCGCCAGGCCAGCAAGAACATCCTTTACACGACTGCCAACAGCCGCGCTTACGCCAGCGGTCTGAACGGCGGCGCCGCAAAGTGGGAGATCGTCAAGAACGTGATCCTGGCCGCGGTGACCCTGCTCTGCGCTCTGCTGGAGTTTATGAGCATCAAGAAGTACCTCAAGGCTAAGAAGGCCTGATTTTCCTCGCAAAGGAATCCGGGGCTGTCACCGCTCTCCGTACGGGGACAGTGACAGCCCCTTTCGTCAAACGAAACGCGCGCCAGTCCGCGCCTTCCGTTTTCCTCTCAAACACGAAAACACGAAGCCAGGCGAAGCGGGTTCGTGTCTGACAAAGAGCGAACGGAACAAAAAGTTGTGTCGCTTTGCGACGTAAGAAATAAAGGAGGAAGAACCCGCCTTGAAACATCAGGATCTCATCAAACAGATGACGCTGGAGGAGAAGGCGCATCTGCTCTCCGGCCGGGATTTCTGGCAGACCCAGAGCGTCCGCCGTCTCGGCATCGAGAACATGACCCTCTCCGACGGCCCTCACGGCATCCGCAAGCAGGAGGGCGCCGGCGACCAGCTAGGGCTCAACGGCTCCGTCCCCGCCACCTGTTATCCCACCGCCGCCACCATGGCAAACTCCTGGGATCCCGCTTTGGGCGAGGAGCTGGGCAGAATGCTGGGTGAGGAAGCGGCCAGCCAGGACGTCTGCGTCCTGCTTGGCCCCGGCCTCAACATCAAGCGCAGCCCCTTCTGCGGCCGCAACTTCGAGTACTTCTCCGAGGACCCCTATCTCGCGGGCAAGATGGCCGCGGGGTACATCCGCGGTATCCAGGCAAACGGCGTCTCCGCCTGCCCGAAGCACTTTGCCGCGAACAACACGGAGCTTCGCCGCATGGCCTCCAACTCCGTCATGGACGAGCGGACGCTCCGCGAAATCTATCTCACGAACTTTGAAATCGCCGTGAAGGAAGGACACCCCAAGTCCATCATGTCCTCCTACAATATGGTAAACGGCACCTACGCCAACGAAAACGCCCACCTGCTGCAGGAGATCCTGCGGGACACCTGGGGCTTCGACGGCTTTGTGGTGTCCGACTGGGGCGCCAACAACGACTTTGTTGAGGGCGTGCGGGCAGGAAGTCACCTGGAGATGCCCTCCACCGGCGGCGACGGTCCGCGCCAGCTCATGCAGGCCGTGGCGGACGGCAAGATCACCGAGGCAGAAGTGGATGTGCGCGTGGACGAACTCCTGGACGTGATGCTCTCCACCCGCAAGGCGGTGGATCAGTACAAGGGCAAGCCCTTTGACAAGGATGCCCACCACGCCTTCGCCCGGAAGGCCAGCGAGCAGTCCATCGTGCTGCTGAAGAATGAGAATGACATCCTGCCGCTGAAGCCGGGCAGCAAGGTCGCCGTGATCGGCGAGTTTGCCCAGAAGGCGAGATACCAGGGCGCAGGCTCCTCCGTCGTAAACTGCACGAAGCTCGACCACACCATGGACGTGATCGGTTCTTTCGATCTGAACGTCGTGGGCTTTGAGGCGGGCTATCCCCGCCACGGCGCGCCCGACGCCGCCATGATGCAGAAGGCCGCCGCGCTTGCGAAGAAGGCAGACTACGTGCTGCTGTACTTGGGGCTCGACGAGATCAGCGAGTCCGAAGGCCTGGACCGCTCCACCCTCTCGATCCCCCAGTGCCAGATCGAGACGCTCAAGGCCGTCTCCGACGCAAACCCCAACGTGATCATCGTCATGTCCGCGGGCTCCAGCGTGGAAATGCCCTGGATCGATCAGTGCAGGGCCATGGTCCACGGCTACCTCTGTGGCCAGGCCGGCGCCAGTGCCGTGCTGAAAGTGATTATGGGCGACGTAAACCCCTCGGGCAAGCTCTCCGAGAGTTACCCCCTCAAGTACGAGGACTGCTCCTCCGCCCCCTATTTCCCGGCAAAGGAGCGCACCGTGGAGTACCGTGAGGGTCTGTATGTGGGCTATCGCTACTACGACACCGCCAAGGTGCCCGTCCTGTTCCCCTTCGGCTTCGGCCTGAGCTACACCAGCTTTGAATACAGTGATCTCAAGGTCTCCGACAAGGAAGCCAGCTTCACGCTGAAAAACACCGGCAAGATGGACGGCGCCGAGGTCGCGCAGCTCTACGTCCACGCGGTGAACCCGACCGTCTACCGCCCCAACAAGGAGCTCAAGGGCTTCCAGAAGGTGTTCCTCAAAGCGGGCGAGAGCAAGACCGTGACCATTCCTCTGGACGACAAGGCCTTCCGCTACTGGAACGACCGGACCGGCAGGTTCGAGGTTGACGGCGGCGCGTATGAAATTCAGATCTGCGCAAACGTGGAGGATGTGAAGCTCTCCGGTATGGTGAATGTGAAGGGCACGGACGCCCCGGTCTGCGAGGATCTCACGAAGCTTTCGAGCTACGCCAGCGGCAGCATCAAGAACGTCTCCGATGCGGAGTTTGAGACGCTTCTGGGCCACAAGATCCCGGACGGCCACTGGGCCGGCACCATCCAGCCGAACGACGCCATCGCCCAGCTCTACTACGCGAAGAGCCTGAAGGCGCGTCTGGTGTGGAAGGTTATGGACGGCATGCTGCAAAAGAGCATCGCCAAGGGTGAGCCGGATCTGAACATCACCTTCATCTACAACATGCCCATCCGCGCCATCGGCAAGATGGCCGGCGGCATGTGCTCCCAGGAGATGTGTGACGGTATCCTCGACATCATCAACGGCCACGGCATCGCCTTCTGCAAGGGCCTGGGCAAGATCGTGGGCGGCTTCTTCAAGCAGATGTCGGTCAGCAAGAAGCAGAAAGCGCTTGAGTAAGGAGGAGACGGCATGAAAAATGCAAACGGCATTTCTCCCATTGTGGCTCTGATCCTGACCGCGCTGGTGGCGGTGCTGACGGTGGTGTTCTTCACCGGTGGGCACGTGTTCTGGGGCATCGTCTTCGCTATCATCACGGTGGACTTCGCGGCGGATCTGCTGCTGTCCTTCAAGCCGAAAACATGAGGAGGACTCCCTGTGCAATTCTGGAAAAACTTTGAAGAAAAGAATCCCAAGCTCGCCAAGTGGGTCCGCGAGGGCGGCCTGTTCATCATCGTGAGCAATGTGATCACGGTTTTTAAATACCTGATCCTGCAGTTTCTGCCCAAGCTGTTTTCCTCTCTGCCGGAGACGGACTTCGGCTGGCCCGCGATCCCGCTGCACTGGACCGTGGCCGGGCGCGCGGTGGACTTTCAATGGAACATCCTGGGCTATGACGCGGCTCACGGCGGCATGCGCTACTTCTTTGCCTACCTGATCGCCATGTTCATCGGCGAGGCGGTGAACTTCCCGCTGCAGCGGAGCCTGGTTTTCCGCAGCAAGGGCAACATCTGGTACCAGATCATGTGGTACTTCATCGCCTTCATCATCGTCACCTGCATCGTCAACTCCATCAACTGCATCTGGGTGGCGGTGGGCGGCCTCTTCGTGCCCGACTGGGTGTACAACATCGTCACGGTGGTCTTGAACGGCGGCGTCTCCATGGTGATTTTCTTCTTCGTCAACAAGATCATCTTCCCCGAGGGCGAGGCCAAAAAGTAATTCCTCTTATACGAAAAAGCTCCCACATCCGACCGGATGCGGGAGCTTCTTTATGCATATGGGTTATTTTCTCTCGTAGGTGCAGAAGCAGTAGCGCAGACCGTTTTCCTCCAGCCACTCGCCCTGCTCGGTGCAGACCCAGTCGGAAAGCTGATCCAGATTCGGGAAGAAGCTGTCAGACTCGGGAACAAGATCGATCTTTGTGATATGGACCCGCTTCAGATAGGGGAAAAACTGCCTGTACACGCTGGCCCCGCCGATCACCAGGCAGCGTTCCTGCCGCGCAGCGGCTGCCAGCGCCTCATCGGTGGAGTGCACCACCTCGGCGCCCTCGATGTCCAGCGCCTGCCGGGTGACCACGATGTTGTGCCGCCCCTTGAGAGGCCTGCCGCCGGGGAAATCCTCCATGGTGCGGCGGCCGACGATTACCGCGGCGCTCCCGGTCACGGCGCGGAAATGGGCCCGGTCGGCCTTGAGCACCACGGGCTGGGTGCCGTTTGCGCCGATGCCCCAGTCGGCATAGACTGCCACAATCGCTTCCAGTTCCATACGCTTCACCTCAAACTGCGACAGGGATCTTGTGCTCAAAGGGCGCATACTCGTAACCCTCGACCCGGAAGCTGTCGCGGGTGAAAGCGTAGAAGTCCTTCACTTCGGGGTCAATGAGAAACTTCGGCGCGGCCTTGGGCTCGTTTGCGATGATCTCCTCAATGATGGGAACATGTCTGTCGTAGATGTGCGCGTCCGCGATCACATGTACGAATTCGCCCGGCTCAAAGCCGGAGACCTGGGCCATCATCATCGTCAGCACCGCGTACTGCACCACGTTCCAGTTGTTGGCGGCCAGCATGTCCTGGCTGCGCTGGTTCAGAATGGCGTTGAGCCTGTTTCCGGTGACGTTGAAGGTCATGGAGTAGGCGCAGGGATAGAGCGCCATCTCGCTGAGGTCCGCGAAAGTGTAGATGTTGGTCATGATCCGGCGGGAGGCGGGGTTATGCTTCAGGTCCCACAGCACCTTGTCCACCTGGTCCATGTC
>CAMKAP010000010.1 GCA_946410505.1 uncultured Clostridia bacterium | reverse complement strand
GTGTTGAACAGGCCGACGGCGGTGGAGAAGCCGTAGTCGCCGTCCAGAAGGCCCTTCTTATACACGTAGGTGGAGATGATTTCCGATGCGTTCATGTTCATGTCGGTCTGCAGGGCGTAAGCCTTTTCAAAACCGACGGACATGATGTTGCCGACAGACATGATGAACTGAATCAGCACGGTGTCCTTGATGGCGGGCCACTCAACGGCCTTGATCTGCTGGATGATGTTGGCGCCGTCGATGACAGCCGCCTCCTTCAGCTCCTTGCTGGCGTTGGAGAGGGCCGCGGTGTAAATGATGGAGGCCCAGCCTGCGCCCTGCCAGATTCCGGAGGCGATGTAGATGGTGCGGAAGGCGGAGGGCATGGTCATGAAGTTGGTCTTGGTGCCAAGGAGCATGTTGATCATGCCGGTGGGGGAGAGCAGGATACGGACAATACCACAAAGCACGATGACAGAGATGAAGTTCGGCATGTAGAGCACGAGCTGGATCTTCTGCTTGGCGCTGGTGGACATGATCCGGTTGAGCAGGAAGGCCAGCAGAATAGGAGCCGGGAAGCCCCAGAGCAGGCCGTAGACACTCAGCTTCAGCGTATTCATCAGATAACGCATGAAGTCCGGGGAAGAGAGGAAACGCTGGAAATGCTCGAAGCCGACCCATTCGCTGCCGAGAATGCCGCGGATGGGGTTATACTCCATGAAACCGATGAGGATACCGCCCATGGGGATGTAACGGAAAATCACCGTCAGCGCGAAAGCAGGCAGCATAAAGAGCACATACAGCTGCCAGTGCTGGCGGAGATAGACCATTGTGTTGTGCATCTTGCTTCCGCCGGCTTTCTGATCGGAAGCATTCGCCAAGGCCTTTCTCATGTAATTCCTCCTTTTCTCTTTGCTCGCCACTGTGAAATTGCGCATTTGCACACTGAGAGCATGGATTTTTGCACAACGATCTTAGCATTGTCCTGTTTTGCTGTCAACTGAAATTTTACATTTGCCCATTCATTTGGTGATTTGCGCCAAAAACCATGTCCAGATTTCTACAACTTGCACATGGCCGGAATGATGCATTTGCACCATATCCTCTTCTGCTCCCGTTTGACATTACCGGGAGACCTATGTTACTATTGCAATTAAGAAAAGATTGGGAGTGTCTCTATGAAAAAGAAAGTTACAATCCAGGACATTGCGGACGCGCTGGGCATATCCCGCAATACCGTGTCCAAGGCCATCAACAATTCCGAGGGTCTGGCGGACGCCACCCGGGAGCGGATTTTGCAGAAGGCGGTGGAGATGGGCTACAAGCAGTTCTCCTACGTGGCCACACTCTCCAACATGGTTGCCCCGGCCTCCTCGGCCCAGCAGGAGTCGCCCGGTTTTGTGGGTGAGATCGCTCTGCTGACCTGTTCCTTCCTCACCCATTCCCATTTCGCTTCCACCATGCTGGACAAGTTCCAGCGGGAGATCTCTCAGCTCGGCTACACCATGAACACCCACCGCGTCACGGATATCAACCTGCGGGAGATGACGCTGCCCGTCACCTTTCAGAAGGAGCGGGTCAGCGCGATCATCTGCATCGAGATGTTTGACCGCGCGTATGATGAGATGATCTGTGAGCTCGGCATTCCCGTTTTGTTTGTGGACGGGCCCGTCAAGAGCGATGGGTTTTCCCTGCCGGCGGATCAGCTCTATATGGACAACACCACGGAGATCACGCGCTTTGTCAACGACATGCTCTCTGCCGGCCAGCGGCGCATCGGCTTTATCGGCAATTACGACCATTGCCAGTCCTTTTACGAGCGCTACGCCGCCTTCCGCCTGGCCATGCTCAGGGCCGGCGCCCCGGTGGACGAGCGGCAATGCATCCGGTACAATCACCAGGACGAGATCGCCGAGATGCTGGACGCGCTGGACTCCCTGCCGGACGTGTTCATCTGCGCCAACGATTTTGTCGCGGGGGATGCGATCCGGGCCCTGTTCTCCATCGGGAAGAGCGTTCCGGAGGACGTGCGGATCCTCGGCTTTGACGACTCGGCAGAATCGCGCCTCAGCCGTCCGCCGCTGAGCACCGTTCACATCCACACCCAGATCATGGCCTATTCCGCCCTGCAGCTGCTTATCAACCGGATTCGCGAGCCCTCGCTGGACTATCGGGTTGTGCACACCGAGACAGACCTGATCTACCGGGATTCCACCAAGTTCGAATAAGAGGCGATCATCCATGAAGTTCTTTTCCTATGAGAGCAAGTTCAGCCAGATCCTCCTGAAGCTGTGCTACGCCTGCTATCTGAACCTGCTCTGGTTTGTGTGCTCAATCCCGATCTTTACCATCGGTGCCTCCACCACGGCCTTGTATTACGCAAGCCTCAAGGTCGTGCGCGATGAGGAGAGCCATGTGGCCGCTCTGTTTTTCCGCTCGTTCAAAGAAAACTTCAGGCAGGCCACCGTTCTCTGGCTGATCCTGCTGGGCATCGGGCTTTTCCTGGGGGCGGACGGCTATGTGGTCTACCACCTGCGGCAGAGCAGCCTCGGCCCCGCCGGCGTGCTCTGGACGCTGGTGCTGGCCGTGATCATCGCCGCCGCGATTGTCTATGTGATCGTGCTGCTCTATGTGTTCCCGCTGTTGGCGAGCGTCAGCAACACCAACGCCGCCATGCTGAAAAATTCCTTCCTCATCGGGACCCACTATCTCTTTGCCACGATCCTTGTCTTTGCGGTCCATTTCGCCATGTTCTTTGTGGTGGTGGCATGGTTTACGCCGCTGCTGGTTTTCGGTGAAGGACTCTGCGCCCTGGTGAGCGCATGGCTTTTAAACAACATCCTGATTTCCGTCTCCGGCACCCCGGAGGATCGGGAGGAGGAAGCGGCGTCATGAAGCTCTCTGCACAGGAAAAAGCCGCCCGGAAGGCGGCTTTTCGCACGATGAGCCCGGATAAGAAGCTGGAGCACATCTGGATCTACTATAAATGGCCCATCCTGCTCGCTCTCGCGGCGCTGCTCGTTCTCGGTTCGGTGCTGCACCGGGCGCTCACGCAAAAGCAGCCCTTGCTGTATCTGGCCTTCGCCAATGTGGCCGTGGGCGAAGAGCTGCAGGAGGAGCTGACGCTGGGCTATCTGCAGAGCGTGGGCGAGGACCCCGCCCGCAGGGAGGTCTACCTCTACCCCGACCTCTATCTGTCGGATGACGCGGAATTCTATAACCACGAATACGCTTATGCCTCCCGCATGAAGACGATGGGTGCCATCCAGGCGCAGAAGATGGACGTCGTTCTGATGAACCGGGAGGTTTACGACGCCTTCTCGCAGCAGGGCTATCTGCGGGATTTGACGGAGCTGATGGAGCAGGCGGAGCCGTCCCTGCGGCAGAGCGCGCTCCCCTGTCTCACGGAAAACGATGTGATTCTGGAGGACAACACACTGGAATGGCAGCTGGATGAGGCGCAGGAGCACCGCGTCGTCACCGAGCGTGTGCACAATGCGCTGGCGCTCAACGCCCTGCCGGTGTTTGAGGAGGCCGGCATGTCGGAGCAGATTTACCTGGGTGTGATCGCCAACAGCCCGCGCCTTTCGGAGGCGCTGGCTTACATCAATTATCTTCTGACTGCGGGCGTCTCCTGACAGATGCTCCGCCGACAAAAAAGGATGGGGAACACGTTCCCCATCCTTTTTGCGTGTCTCGACAGTGCGCCGCGGGGCGTGTCCTTCCGGTCAAGCCTCCCGGGCTCCCCCGCCCGGGCGGTTCTCCGTCCCCCAGGTACAGAGCTGGTCCAGCACCTTCATCAGCGAGTGCCCCCGCTCTGTAAGGGAATACTCGACCTTCGGCGGGATCTCCGGGTACATCTCCCGGTGGACCAGCCCGTCCCGCTCCAGTTCCTTGAGCGTCTGGCTCAGCGTCTTGTCCGAGGCTCTCCCCAGATACCGGCGCATCTCGTTGAAGCGGACCGGCTCATACTCCATCAGGCAGTACAGCACAATGGGCTTGTACTTGCCTGAAATCAGCGAGAGCGTGTAGCTGTAGCCCGTATCCCTGAAATCCGCTTCGGAGATCTTTCGTGTTTCCATATACTTACCTCACGGATAGTACCTTACATTTATAACAGTACTTGTCTCTTCTTCGGAGCCATGGTATCATGTACGGCAGAGGATGTCAATTTCCGATCCGTCGCCGAGGCAGCGACGGAAACCATAGAACAAGGAGAAACAAACATGAAAAATTTCGGAGTCAAGCCCTGGCTGTTCCCCATGCCGACCTATATGATCGGGACCTACAACGAAGACGAGAGCGTGGATCTGATGATGATGGCCTGGGGCGGCATCTGCGCGGAGGACATGGTGGCGCTCAATCTGGAGGAGGACCACAAAACCGTGGAGAATCTGCGCAGGCGCGGCGCCTTCACGCTGGCCATCCCCGGCAGAGACACGCTGGAGGCTTCCGACTATCTGGGTCTTGTAAGCGCAAATAAGGTGCCGGACAAGTTTGCCCGCACCGGGCTGCATGCCGAGAAAAGCAGCCGCGTGGACGCGCCCGTGGTGGCGGAATACCCCGTGACTCTGGAGTGCCAGGTCCTGAAGATGCAGGAGCAGCCCTACGGTCTGCGGGTCCTGGGAAAGATCGTGAACGTGATGGCCGACGAGAAGGTGCTTGACGAGCTGGGCCGCATCGACTGCGGCAAGATCGGCGCCTTTGTCTTTGACCAGATGCGCAACGACTATTACGCCGTGGGCGAAGTCTGCGGCAAGGCCTGGCATTCCGGCGCCGGCCTGCTCAAATAAATAACCGGACAGGTAAAGCGAAGCCGCCCGGCTCTTCGGAGCCGGGCGGCTTGCTTTTTTCTGTGTGCTTGTAACGCAGCGCGTTCTACGGCTCAGTCCGTGACGGTGACCAGAGCCTCCGTGTGCAGGTTGCCGCAGGAGGCGCTGAGCTTCAGCGGACCCGCTTTTCCCGCGCGGACGATGGCCAGCGCCTCGCCGTAGTAGGTGTCCGTCCGGCTCTCCAGATAGCTGTAGGCATAGAAGGGGCAGGCGGAGCCGCAGGCCTCCAGCGTGCCGCCCTCCGCAGAGAGCTCGATCATGCCGCGCTCGGTGGGCCGGGTGACGCCGTTTTCATCAGTGAAGCGCAGGCGGATAAAAGCCAGATGCCCCGCCCGGACGCTCTTCTCCTCCGGCTCTGCGCGAAGCTCGGTCTTCGTGCCGGCCGTCACCAGCCGGTCGCGGCCGATCTCCCGGCCGTTTTTGTCATAGGAGACCGCGACGATCTTCCCCGCCTCGTACGGGACCTTGAAAATCACACGGCAATCCCCGCGGAAGCTCTTCTTCCCCCTGGAATCGCCGTTGACGAACAGCTCCGCCTCGGCAGCGCGGGCATAGACCTCCACCACGGCGGTCTTCCCCTCCGCGCCCTGCCAGGACCAGCTGGGCATGGCGTTGGTCATCTTCCAGGCCGAGGGGCTGTGCCGCCCCTCATGGATGGGCGGGCGCACCGCGAGGAAGGGCCCCTGCTCCAGCTCGAAGGCGACCCTGGTATACAGGGCCTCGCCCAGAGGCTTGCCGCTCAGGTCGATGCGGCCGCTGCCCGCGGTGATCCAGCCCAGGCCGTTGTCAAAGCGCGGGGCGTAGTCCTTATGCTCCCAGGAGCCGACGCCCACCTCGCCCAGATAGTCGATGCCGGACCAGACAAAGTCACCGATCAGGCGCGGGCTGAGCTTTGCCAGCTCCCAGAACTTGTAGGCGTCGGAGCAGAAGGTCTCGGAGCCGAGGATGATGCGCTCGGGGTAGTCCTTCAGATCCTTTTTATAGCGCTTCTCGCCGTAGTTGTAGCCGGCGATGTCCATGGCGGCAAAGGCGTCGCGGGTCTTTACGTCCGATCCGTGGAGGGCGGCGCCGAACTTCATGAAGTCCGCGCCCATGATGCCTGCCAGATCGTTGAAGAACTTGGAGCCGGTGGCGCTCTCCTTCGTCTTCTTGCCCTCCGCCTTGGCTTTGGCGTTGCGCTCCGCCTCCTTGGCGGCCTTCTCGTCAGAGTACTGGCCGAAGCCGATGGCGTTGAGGAAGTTGAAGAAAATATTGATGCCGCAGGTGACCGGACGGCTGTCATCCAGCGCGTGCAGATGGTCCGTCATCTGCTGCGTCAGGGCAATGCCTTTGGGCTGGGCGGTCTCCGCCACCTCGTTGCCGGTGGAGTAGAGCACCACGCAGGGATGGTTATAGTCCTTGTCCACCATATCCGCCAGATCCTGCCGCCACCAGTCGGTAAAATACTCCACGTAGTCGTACATGGTCTTATGGATGTACCAGTGGTCGATATATTCATCCATCACCAGCATGCCCAGCCGGTCACAGATCTCCAGCGCCGTCTTGGAGCAGGGGTTGTGGGCAGAGCGAAGGGCGTTGTAGCCGTTATTCTGGAGAATGCGGATGCGTCGCTCCAGCGCGTCCGGATCGCAGGCCGCACCCAGGAAACCGTTGTCGTGGTGGATGCAGGCGCCGCGCAGGATCACCCGCTCCCCGTTGAGGCAGAGGCCCTCTTTGCCCCAGCTGAGCGAGCGCAGGCCGAAGCGCTCCTCGGCCTCGTCGTCGGCAAAGCTGACCCTGCAGGTATAGAGCTTCGGCGTCTCGGGACTCCAGGGCTGTGCGCCGGGCAGAGTGATCTTCGCCTCGGGGCCTTCGGCGGCGGCAAGCACCGTCTCCCCGTCCAGGATCCGGATCTTCACCGTACCCTCGCCCTCGGTCTTCACCTTAACCTCGATCTCGGCGGGATTTACCGACAGCGTGCGGATCTTCACGCCGTTCATGGCGATCCTGTTTTTCCCGCTGCTCCAGAGCTTCACCGGGCGGTAGATGCCTGCGCCGGAATACCAGCGGGAGTTGGGCTGGTCGGCGTTGCGGGCGATAACGGAAAGCTCGTTCTCCCCCTCGCGCAGGTGCCCGTCCAGCTCCACATAGAAATTGGTGTAGCCGTATGGCCGGAAAGCCAGCTTCTCCCCGTTGAGATAGACCTCCGCCTTGCGGTATACGCCCTCGAATTCCAAGACATTGTGTTTTGCGGGGTCCGACGTGAAGCGCTTTTCATAGAGGTAGTCCGCGCCCTCAAACCAGCTCACGTTAAGCCCGCCCAGCGCGTCATCGGAGCGCTCTTCACGCAGCATGGCGTCGTCCGGGATACGCACCGGCATACCCGGGCCCTCATCCCCCAGATGCTTTACCGTCCAATTATCATGAAAAGATACCGCTTTCATATCATCCCTCCGTATGTTTTGTTGCGCTTATATCATTTAATATAAAGTATAACGGATTTTTGAAAAACCGTCAACGAAAACCCGGGCAGATCCGCCTTTTCGCGGATCTGCCCGGGTTTTACAGTGCTGTGTTTCCCCTCTCAGAACACGCCGAGGGTCTTGAACAGCAGGCTCCAGCAGAAGAAGCTGAGGGAACAGAGGAGGCTCGTCATGACGACGATGTTGCCCGCAAGCTCCGCGTCGCCGCCCATCTGCTGGGCCATGGTGAAGGAGGCCACCGCCGTGGGCGAGGCGAAGAGCGCCAGCAGCGCCACAAACTCTACGCCGGTAAAGCCCAGCTTCAACGCAGTTGTGAGCGCAATGGCGGGGAAGATCACGAGCCTGCCGAGGCAGACCGCCGTCAGCTCCTTTACATGCGCGCGCACACCGTCAAAGCGGAAGAAGGCGCCCAGCAAAAAGAGCATCAGGGGGCTTGCGATCCGGGAAAGGTCGCGCACGCCGGTCTCCAGCATCTGCGGCAGGCGGATGTTCAGCACCAGAAACAGAAGCCCCAGGAGGCTGCCCACAATGAGGGGGTTCTTCGCAATATCCTTCAAAAGCTTTCCGATCTGCGGCTTTTCGCCGTTATAGACCTCCAGGGTGATCACGGCCAGGACGTTGAACATGGGCACCACGATCGCACCAAGCACGGCCACCGCGCCAAGATCCACGCCGCCCGCGAGGCCCGAGGCGATGGGAAGGCCCAGGATCAGGTAATTTGTGCGGTAAAGGCCCTGGATCGTGACGCCTTTTTTCCGCCGTTCCCTGACGAAGAAATGGGCGTAGAGCCAGCTGCAGATATACATGATTGCAATGCCAATCACCGCAAAGAGCATCAGCCGCGGCCGGACCGCGGAGGACAGGTCGGAGTTATAGACGTTATAAAAGCACATCGCCAGCATGAAGACCCGAAAAGCCACGGCGTTGAAGCGTGAGACCTCGTTTTCCCGAATCACGCCGAAGCGCTTGGAAAGATAGCCGACGGCGATGACAAAAAACACCGGGACAATGGCGTTGAGGCAGACCAGAATGCTGTTCATGCGTTTCCTCTTTCTCTCCGTGATTTTGTTACACTCTATCACAGCCGAGGGAAAATGAAAAGGTTTTTCGTCGCCGTCCGGGAGAGTCGGCACTTGTTTTCGCTGCGCGCACATGATAGAATGTCATAGCTGTTTGAAAAAGACCGGAGAGAAGGAGGCGCTTTGCTTGGACGAAAAACAGGAGCTGGAAGTGCACGAGCTGGATTACGACACTCTGCAGGAACAGCGAAGCGATGAGCTGAGCGAGCTGCTGGAGAGCCATGAGATGAAAAAGCTCCAGCTGCGCATGGAGGATCTCAACGAGTTCGACGTGGCGGAATTTCTCTCCGAGCTCAAGGACAATCGCATGCCCATGGTCTTCCGCCTGCTCTCCAAGGAGAAGGCGGCGGAGGTCTTTTCCAATCTGGAGGCGCCGGAGCAGGAGCGCATCATCAACTCCATCACCGACTCTGAGCTGGCCGGGATTGTGGAAGAGATGTACGTGGACGACGCGGTGGACATGATGGAGGAGCTGCCGGCCAACGTGGTCAAGCGCGTCATGCGCACCGCCACGCCGGAAACCCGCGCCCTCATCAACCAGTATCTCCACTACCCCGAGAATTCCGCGGGCAGCATCATGACCTCGGAATTCGTGGATCTGAAAAAGTACATGAGCGTGAAGGAATCCTTTGCCCGTATCCGCCGCATCGGCGAGGACAAGGAGACCATTTACGTCTGCTTTGTCACGGATGCGGCCCGCAAGCTGGAGGGTGTGGTGACGGTGAAGGATCTGCTTCTGGCAGACCCGGACACCGAGGTGGACGAGCTGATGGACCGCAACGTGGTCTTTGCCACCACCACGGAGGACCAGGAGAGCGTCTCGGAGAAGATCTCCGACTACGACCTGCTGGCCATCCCGGTGGTGGACAAGGAAGGGCGGCTGGTCGGCATCGTCACCGTCGATGACATCATCGACGTCATGGAACAGGAGACCACCGAAGACATCGAAAAGATGGCCGGTATGA
This sequence comes from uncultured Clostridia bacterium, assembly GCA_946410505.1. Next base: position 10,152 of record CAMKAP010000010.1, on the reverse strand, counting down.
TGCCCTCCGACAAGCCCTATTCCCGCACGGGCATTCTGGAGATGTGGAAAAACCGGGTGCCCTGGCTTCTGTTTCTCATGATCTCCGCCACCTTCACCAGCGTGATCCTGACCCATTTTGAGGACATGCTGGCCGTGCAGGCGGCGCTGGTGGCCTTCATCCCCATGCTGATGGGTACAGGAGGCAACTCCGGCGCACAGGCCTCCACCGCTGTGATCCGCTCCCTGTCTCTGGGTGACACGGAACCGAAGGACGCGCTGAGCGTGGTATGGAAGGAGCTGCGCGTGGCGCTTCTCTGCGGCTTGACGCTGTGCCTTGTAAACTTTGTAAAAATGCTGCTGCTTGACGGAATGCTTCTGGGCAACGACGGGGTCACCGTGGCCGTCGCCGCCACCGTCAGTCTCTCGATCCTCTTCATCGTGATGTTTGCCAAGGTGGTGGGCAGCATGCTCCCCATTCTGGCCGAAAAGCTCGGCGTCGACCCCGCGGTGATGGCCAATCCGCTCATCTCCACCATGACCGACGCCGTGAGCCTTCTCATTTATATATATATCGCAAAGCTGATTCTGCATATTTAGAAATACAGCCCTGTCATTCTGAGCGTAAGCAAAGAATCTCAAAACCGCCAATACCTTAGCTTGAAAAAGGAGATCCTTCGTCGCTCTGCTTCTCAGGATGACAGCGCAGAGTTTACCCTGTTGCAAGGAGTAGAGGTTCCTATGGTAGAAATGTCCGTTTTACTGGAAAAAATGCTGATTTTCCTGGTGCTGATGGTCATCGGCTGGGCCTTGGCGAACAAGGGCATGCTGGACAAAAACAGCACCCGCGCCGTCAGCAGCCTGACGCTCAATGTCTTTATGTGCGCCACCATCATCGGCTCCGGCCTGGGGATGGACAGGGCGTTGGGGCTGCGGGAGCTGGGGTGGCTGATGCTGGTGGTCTTTCTCATGCAGATTCTGGGCTACCTTGTGGCGGCGTTCGTCACACACATCACGCCGGGAGATCCCGAGCATACGCCGGTGTTTGAGCTTCTCATGAGCATGGGCAACAACATGTTCATTGCCCTGCCCATCGTGCAGAGCATCTACGGAGCCACCGCCGCCTTCTATGTGGCGCTCAGCTGCCTGCCCTTCAATGTGCTGCTCTACACCTACGGGGTCTACCGCCTGAAAAGCGGTCAGGGCGGCGCCCTGCGGCTGAAGGACATTCTCTCGATGCCGCTGTGCGCAACGCTCGTCTCCCTGCTCATCCTCCTGCTGCACATTCCGGTCCCCGGCCCGGTCCGCTCGCTGATCTCCGCCATGTCCGGCGCCACGATGCCCCTGAGCATGCTGGTGATCGGTGCCTCTCTGGGCTCGGTGAGTCTGCTGGAGGCCTTCAAAAACGGGCGGCTGTATCTGGCCTCCGCTGTCCGTCTGCTGCTGATCCCGCTGCTGACCTGGGCGCTGCTGCGTCTCTTTGTGAGTGATCAGGAGCTTTTGATGACCATGGTCATCATCGCTGCCTGCCCCAGCGCCGTGCTGGTGACGGTGCTGAGCGTTCAGTACGGGCGGGATTCCGTTTTCTCCGCCGAGGGCACGCTGCAGAACACGGCCCTCTCACTGGTGACGATCCCGCTGCTGGTGTGGCTGCTGGGAAGATAACTTTTCATCTTGAAGAGACGGAGGTGCGCGGATGCACATTCCATCCGGTTCCAGTCAGACAATAGAGCTTTTAAGTTTTGAAGAGGCTTTGGCCCTCTCCGGCAGAAGCGGCGGCTACGACGCCGAAAAATGGCTCTATGTTCCCGATTTCTACACCGAATACCGTTACATTCTGGGCACGCGCGGGAAAGATCCGCTGATCTGCATCGGCATCAACCCCTCTACGGCCGCGCCCGACGATCTGGACAACACGCTCAAGTCCGTCTCGCGCATTGCGGCGGGCAACGGCTTTGACAGCTGGATCATGTTCAACGTCTACGCCCAGCGGGCCACCCGGCCGGACGACATGGACCGGGAGCTGAATGAGCGGCTGCACCGGGAGAATATGGCCGCCTTCACTTACATACTCTCCCGCATCGCGGAAAACGGCGTCTCCCCCGCTCTCTGGGCAGCCTGGGGGACGATCATCGAAAAGCGGGACTATCTTCCGGACTGTGTGCGGGAGATGGTGCGTATCGGCCAGGACTACGGCGGGCACTGGCTCTGTGCGGGCAGGTGCTCCAACAAGGGCCACCCCCACCACCCGCTCTATCTGAGAAAGGACGAGAAGACCCGGGACTTTGACATTGAAACGTACCTGGAGGCGCTCTGAACATGGAAAACAAGCCAAAGCTCGCGGTGATCCAGCTCCGGACCGAGCGGGAGCTGGAGAAAACCCTTCAAAAGGCGGAACGCATGCTCCGCGAGGCCGCCGCAAAGGGCGCGGAGATCGCCGTGCTGCCGGAGATGTTCTGCTGCCCCTACGACGCGGCCTACTTCTCCGCCTTCGCCGGGCGCGCGGACGAGGTGCGCTCAGCCCTCTCCCGCTGGGCAGCGGAAAACCGGCTGCTGCTGGTGGGCGGCTCCCTGCCGGAGCGAGAGGGAGACAGGCTATACAACACCTGCTTTGTCTACGACGAAAGCGGCCGGCAGATCGCCCGGCACCGGAAAGTGCACCTCTTTGACGTGGATCTGCCCGGCATGCGCTTCATGGAGTCGGACAGCTTCGCCCCGGGTGAGGAGATCACCACCTTCGAGACCCGCTGGGGCACCATGGGCGCCGCCATCTGCTTTGACGTGCGCTTTCCCGAGCTCTTTCGCGCCATGGCCAGACGGGGCGCGCAGATCATCTTCCTGCCCGCCCAGTTCAATCACAAGACCGGACCCGCCCACTGGGAGCTGAGCCTGCGCGCCCGCGCGGTGGACAACGAGCTCTTTGTGGTGGGCGCCTCCGCCGCGAAGGACGCGGGCTTTTCCTACGAGAGCTGGGGCCACTCCATGGCAGTCGATCCCTTCGGAGAGGTGCTGGCTTCCTGCGGTGACGAGGAGACGGTCCTGTACGCCGAGCCGGATCTTGCCCGCATCGCCGAGGTGCGTCGGCAGTTGCCCACCTTCCTGCATCTGCGTGAAGATTTATACGAGGTGGCAAAATGAACATCCGGCAGGATATTGAACGCTATATGCCCTGCAACGAGCAGGAGGCCCGGGACAAGGCTGTGATCCTGGACTTTCTGGACCGCAATGACGACGCTTTCCTGCGCTCGAATCTTCTGGCCCACATGACGGCCTCCGCCTGGGTGGTGAACGCAGCGCGCGACCGGGTGCTGATGGTCTACCACCGGCTCTATGACTCCTGGTCCTGGACCGGCGGCCACGCGGACGGGGATGAGGACCTGCTGCGGGTGGCCCTGCGGGAGGCCAGGGAGGAGACGGGCGTGGAGCATGTGCGTCCCGTGTCGGAGGGGATCTACTCTCTCGAAGTGCTGACTGTGGACGGGCATGAAAAGCGTGGGGTCTACGTGCCGAGCCACCTGCACCTGAACGTGACCTATCTGCTGGAAGCGGACGAGCACGACACGCTGCACGTCTGCGAGACGGAGAACAGCGGTGTGCGCTGGTTTTCGCTGGACGGCGCGCTCAAAGCCTCCACCGAGCCCTGGTTTGTGGAGCGGATCTATAAAAAGCTGAACGAAAAGCTGCCATGATAAGGAAGCGCCCCGGGCTGCTGCCCGGGGCGCTTCCTTGTCGACCTTTTATAATTCTCTCTTTTCGTAGATTTTAACGGCGATCAGCCAGGAAAGGCCGAAGGCCGCGACGGCCGCCAGCGGCAGTGCCCACATCCCGGCTCCCGCGATCTCCCCGCTCAGGTTCGAGAGGGAGCTTGCGCCGATCACGCCCAGCGCCACCACCACGCCGATGAAGATGTAGTAGGCGAGGCGGCCCTTTTCCACGCCCCAGCGGAAGGTGACCGGGATCATCACCGCGGGAGCCAGCAGGCCGACCGCGGGGAGCGTGCAGGCAAGCTGCGTGAGCTCCTCCGCCCTGCCCTTCGGCAGCAGCACCGCCCCCTGTACGCAGAGCGTGATCACATACATCCCCAGAAAGCACAGAAATGTCATCACATAGCGCTCATCGACAACGGTTTTGCGGGAGAGGGGCATGGTGTCGCAGAGGCTGTTCCAGCCGTCCCGCTCCTCATAGGAGATGAGCGTCACCGGCAGGACGCCCGCGAAGAGCACCGGGTAGACCACGAAGAAATAGTTCTGTTCCTGCGCCACCGTACTGACTGCGAGGAAAATCCCGCTCATCACCAGCAGCGAGCGCCCGTAGCGCCAGATCATGTACAGGTCCTTCTGAATCAGGCCCCTCAATGTTCTCCCTCCTTTACCATCAGGATGAACAGATCCTCGACCCCCACCGGTTCCGCCGGGTATCCGGCCGGCGCAACCTCCCGCCGCAGGATGGCGGAGACCCCGTAGGGCGTGGCGCGGCGGCCGATGACCGCCGCCGGGTCCAGCTTTTCAAAATCACTCTTTGACAACTGCAGCAGACAGTATTGCTCGCGCAGCGCGTCCTTCTCCTCGCACAGGAGCAGCCGCCCCTGATGCAGAAAGGCCACATAGTCGCAGATCTTCTCCAGGTCGCTCACGATGTGGGAGGAGATGAGCACCGCGTGGTCCTCCTCCCTGGTAAAGTCCGAAAAGATCTCCACCACCTCGTCGCGCACCACCGGGTCCAGGCCGGAGGTGGCCTCATCCAGCACCAGCAGCTTCGGATGGTGGCTCAGCGCCACGGCGATGGCCTGCTTCATCTTCATGCCGCGCGACATTTCGCTGTAAGGTTTGTCGGAAGGCAGGGAAAGCTTTTTCAGATAGCCCTCGTACACCGCAGCGTCCCAGTTTTTATAGATCCCGGCCATGACCTTTCCCAGCTGCCGAGCGTTGAGACAGGAGGGCAGGCCCCCCTCGTCCAGCACCACGCCGATGTCCTCCCGTACGGGGGCAAAATTCCGGCTGTTGTCCTGCCCCAGAACGCGGATGCTGCCGGCGTCCGGCCGGATCATGCCGAGGATGGACTTGATCGTGGTGGATTTGCCGGCGCCGTTTTCTCCGATCAGGCCCAGAATGCAGCCCTGCGGCAGTTCCAGATCCAGCTTCAGATCAAAGCCGGGATAGTGTTTTTCAAGTCCGCGAATCTCAATGGCGTTCATGTGTCGTCCTCCAGCGTGTCATAATACTCCATCACTTCTTCCCGGCTCATCCCGCAGCGCCCGGCCAGCTCCCGCAGTGCCAGCAGATGCTCCTCCATCTGCCGCAGGTACTCCTCCCGCAGCAGCTGCTCGTTGCGCGCCGCCACAAAGCTCCCCTTCCCGGGCAGCGTGTAGATGTAACCCGCCGCCTCCAGCTCCTCATAGGCCCGCTTGGTGGTGATGACACTGATGCGCAGGTCCTTGGCCAGCGTCCGGATCGAGGGCAGCGGCGAATCCTCCGGCAGCGCCCCGGAGAAAATCTGGTCGCGGATCTGGCCGAAGATCTGCTCATAGATCGGTGCGCCGCTTCGGTTGTCGATCAAAATCGTCATCTGTGTTCTCCGTTCATACTGTGTATAATCAATATATACACCATAAACAGATGTTTGTCAAGCGCTTTTGATCCTGTTATCTGATGAAAGGCCGAAAAGAATCCGAGATTTCACGCTGTCGACAGCTTGAAAACCAAAAATGAGAACTTCCGAAAAAGTTCTCATTTTTGAGTATATAAAGCCCGAGAGGGAATACCCAATTCCCTCTCGCCCTCTCCCCATGCAAGTCCTGTTTCTGCGGCAAGGGTTTGACTACGGTCCGAGAGTTCTATCAGGTGTCAGTATTACAGAATATCTTGACTTCACGGGAAACGCTGTTATAATGATTTCATTCCCAAACAATAAGTTTGGTTTGGATCAATCCCCATTTATAGAGTCAGAAGGAGTGGATTTCCATGAAAAAGTCCCCCGTGACCACCATCGTGGCCATCGGCATCGGCGCCGCCCTGTTCTTTGTGCTGGGCCGCTTTGTCGCCATCCCGAGTCCCGTTCCCAATACCAACATCTCCCTGCAGTACGGCCTGCTGGCCTTTATGGCCGCCCTCTTCGGCCCCGTGGCCGGCGCCCTGATCGGCTTTATCGGCCATGCCCTTATCGACTTCAGCTACGGCTGGGGCGTGTGGTGGAGCTGGGTCGTGGCCTCCGCGGTGTTCGGCTGCCTGGTCGGTCTGGTGGCAAAACGCCTTAAGCTGGCCGAGGGCGAGTTCGCCAAGAAAGATATTCTCCGCTTTAACCTCTATCAGATAGTGAGCCACATCATCGCCTGGGGCCTGGTTGCCCCCGTGCTGGACATTCTGTTTTATGCCGAGCCTGCCAACAAGGTCTTTGTCCAGGGTCTGGTGGGCGGTATTTCCAACATCGTCACCACCGCCATCGTGGGCACGCTTCTGTGCATCGCCTACGCTGCCGCCAAGCCCAGACAGGGCAGCCTGAAAGAAGAAGAGTGAATCAAAGCGGGCGGCCCTTTGGGCCGCCCGTTTCATTATTGGAGAATCCTATGAACGATCCCATCATCCAGTTTGATCACTTCGGCTTCCAGTATAACGCCCAGGCAAAGCCCACGCTGTACGACATCTGTCTGACGGTGCGCAGGGGGGAAAAGATCCTGATCGCTGGCCCCTCCGGCTGCGGCAAGAGCACCCTGGCCCACTGCATCAACGGTCTGATCCCCTTCTCTTACCGGGGCACAATGAGCGGAAGCCTGCGCATCGCCGGGAAAGAGGCAAAAGAGCAGAGCATCTTTGCGATCTCCCGCCATGTGGGCACTGTGCTGCAGGACCCGGACGGGCAGTTCATCGGCCTGACCGTAGCCGAGGACATCGCCTTCTCCCTGGAAAACGACTGTGTGCAGGAGCCCGCGCTCCACGACCGCGTCCGTGAGGCCGCCGCTCTGGTGGACGTGGAGAGTCATCTGCTCCACGCGCCGAACGAGCTCTCCGGCGGGCAGAAGCAGCGCGTGAGCCTGGCCGGCGTGCTGGTGAACCATGTGGACGTGCTGGTCTTCGACGAGCCCTTGGCGAACCTGGACCCGGCCACGGGCAAATCGGCCATCGAGCTCATTGAGCAGGCCCGGCAGCAGACCGGCGCCGCCGTCATCATCATCGAGCATCGGCTGGAGGACGTGCTGCACCGGGACGTGGACCGGATCGTCCTCATGGGCGAGGGCCGCATCCTGGCGGACACCTCCCCGGACGAACTGCTCTCCGGCACCTGGCTTAGGGATTCCGGCATCCGGGAGCCTTTGTACCTGACCGCGCTGAAATACGCGGGCGTGTCCGTCACGCCCGCCATGCAGCCCCACAGCATCCGGAGCCTGCAGCTCAGTGAGGACGACAAGGAAAGGGTGCGCACCTGGTTTGCCGCCGCACCGCCTGCGCAGAAGGAACCGGAGCGGCCGCTGCTGCTGGAGGCGGAGGACCTGCACTTTGCCTACCCCGGAAAGAAGCACGAGACGCTCAAGGGTGTCTCCGTCCGGGCGCAGAAGGGCGAGCTTCTGGCCATCGTGGGCCGCAACGGCGCGGGAAAATCCACCTTCTCCAAGCTTTGCTGCGGCTTCGAGACGCAGCAGAGCGGCTTCCTGCGCTTTCACGGGGAGGACATGGCGCCCCTCTCCATCAAGGAGCGGGCCGACCGCATCGGCTATGTGATGCAGAACCCCAACCAGATGATCTCCAAGGTCATGATCTATGACGAAGTTGCTCTGGGGCTTCGCACCCGCGGCCTTTCGGAGGAGGAAATCCGCCCCCGGGTGGAGGAAACGCTGAAGGTCTGCGGGCTCTGGCCCTTCCGCAACTGGCCGGTCTCGGCACTGAGCTTCGGGCAGAAAAAACGTGTGACCATCGCAGCGATCCTGGTGCTGGAGCCGGAAATGATCATTCTCGACGAGCCCACCGCCGGGCAGGATTACCGCCACTATACCGAGATCATGGAGTTTCTGCTGCAGCTCAAGAAGCGCGGCATCACCGTGGCCATGATCACCCACGACATGCATCTGATGCTGGAATACGCCGAGCGCGCCGTGGTCTTCAACCGCGGGATCATCCTCGCGGACACGGACTGCGCCGCCGTGCTGACGGACGCGGAGATCATCCGTGAGGCAAACCTCAAGGAGACCAGCCTCTACGCCCTCGCGCAGCTCTGCGGCATTGAGGACGGACGGGCCTTTGTGCGACGCTTCATCGACTTCGAGCGGCGGGAGGTTCGGCCATGACCAATCTCTTCAACTACATCGACCGGCCCTCCCCCATCCACCGCCTCACCGGCGCCACCAAGCTGTTGTGCGTGCTGCTGTGGAGCTTTGCAGCCATGACCACCTACGACACACGGCTTCTGGCGGTCCTGGTGATTCTGAGCCTGCTCCTCTTTCGCCTCTCCAAAATCCGCATCTCCGACGTGCGCTTCATGCTGGCCTTTACGGCGGTGTTCATGGTCCTCAATAACGTCCTGGTCTTTGTCTTTTCGCCCCAGCATGGCGTGAGCCTCTACGGAACGAAGCACGTGCTCTTCTCCCTGGGCGGAAACTATGTCGTCACCAGGGAGCAGCTCTTCTATCACCTGAACCTGTTTCTCAAATACCTTGCCTCCATTCCCATCGTGCTGCTCTTCGTCTGCACCACCAACCCCAGCGAGTTTGCCGCCTCTCTCAACCGCATCGGCGTCAAGTACACGGTGGCCTACTCGGTCTCTCTCGCCCTGCGCTACATCCCGGACATTCAGCGGGAATACCGGGAGATCTCCCAGGCCCAGCAGGCCCGCGGCATTGAGATGAGCAAGAAGGAGAATCTGATCCGGCGCCTCCGAAGCGCCAGCGCCATCCTCATCCCCCTGATCCTCTCCAGCATGGACCGGATCGAAGTCATCTCCAACGCCATGGAGCTCCGCTGCTTCGGTAAAAACAAAAAGCGCAGCTGGTATATGGCCCGGCCCTTCACATGCTGGGACTATCTCGCCATGGCGGGCAGCGCCCTGCTCTTCGCTGCGGCCCTGCTTCTCAATTCCCTCAACGGCAGCCGATTCTGGAATCCCTTCGTCTCATAAAGCAAAACACCCGCGGTCAAAGACCGCGGGTGTTTTGCTGTTCTAAAACCTAAAAACTGAGAACTGGAAACTCAATAGGCGACGCCCCAGAAGATCATCTTTTCGGCGGGTCTGCCGCAGCAGGCGCACACGTCGCTCAGCTTCTCCTGCTCAAAGGGCAGGCAGCGGGAGGACATGCCGGCCTCGTCCTTCATCTTCTGCTCGCAGGCCACATCGCCGCACCACATGGTCTTGATGAAACCGCCCTTCTCCTCCTGGAGCTTCCTGGCCTCCTCCACGGAGAAGGCGGACCAGCAGTGCTCGTCCAGATTGATCTTCGCCTTCTCATAAAGGCCCTTCTGCACCAGCTCGAGCTGCATCTTCGCGGCCTCCTCCAGCTCTTCGAGCCGGATCACGGTCTTCTCGCCGTCGTTTCGGCGCACGAGGACACACTGGCCGTTTTCGATGTCACGAGGGCCGATCTCCACGCGGAGAGGTACGCCCTTCATCTCATACTGCGCGCACTTCCAGCCCATGGAGTTGTCGGAGTCGTCCATCTGTACGCGCAGGCCTGCGGCGGCGAGGCGCTCCTTCAGAGCGGAAGCGGCCTCCAGCACGCCGGGCTTGTGCTGGGCAACCGGCAGGATGATGACCTGGATGGGGGCGATCTGCGGGGGCAGGACCAGACCGTTGTTGTCGCCGTGGGCCATGATGACCGCGCCGATCATGCGCGTGGTGGAGCCCCAGGAGGTCTGGAACGGATACTGCAGCTTGTTGTCCCGGCCGGTGAAGGTCACGCCGTAGGCCCGGGAAAACTTGTCGCCGAAGTAGTGGGAGGTGGCACCCTGCAGGGCCTTGTGGTCCTTCATCATGCACTCCACCGTATAGGTGGCCTCGGCGCCGGCAAACTTCTCTTTCTCGGTCTTGCGGCCCTTCACCACGGGGATGGCCAGCACCTTTTCATAGAAGTCGGCATAGCAGTTGAGCTGCTGCTCGGTCTCCGCCATGGCCTCCTCGGCAGTCTCATGGATGGTGTGACCCTCCTGCCACCAGAACTCACGGGAGCGCAGGAAGGGGCGGGTGGTCTTCTCCC
>CAMKAP010000009.1 GCA_946410505.1 uncultured Clostridia bacterium | reverse complement strand
AAAATATGTGAAGGAATAAAAAAATCTAGATATTTACATGATTTCAAAAACGAACAAGTCCCAATGCAGTGGTTGCTCTGCCTGTGAAGCTGTTTGCGCACTTGGATGTATTACCATGAAAGCAGATAAAGAGGGCTTCCTGTATCCAGTGGTGGATGAGACGCGATGCGCTCATTGTGGAAAGTGCGACACGGTTTGCCCTGCCGAAAACCCAATTTTGAAGTCTATTCACGAGGCAATAGCGTGGGGGGCCAATGCCAAGGACGAAAAACTCCGCTTGGAGAGCTCGTCAGGTGGCGTATTTTCCATACTTGCACTTAATACGCTCAGGAACCGGGGCACCGTGTTTGGGGCTGCATTGCGTGAGGATTGCCGGTCTGTGCATCATGTAATGATAGAGCACGAAATGGACTTGCCGGCCTTACGTGGCTCAAAATATCTCCAGAGTGATTTGGAAGGCATATTCCGAGAAGTGAAAAAACGGCTGCAAACCGGAAAACCAGTATTGTTTTCCGGGACTCCGTGCCAGATCGCCGGACTAAAACGCTATTTGGGAAAAGAGCATGAGAATCTTCTTAGCGTTGGCATTATTTGCCATGGCGTGCCTTCACCCAAGTTGTGGGAGAAGTATGCTGATGAGGCAGAAAAAAAGCTGAAGAGCGGGATTCAGGCAGTCTCTTTCCGAAGCAAAAAAATAGGCTGGAAGAGGTTCGGCTTGAATGTGATCACACAAAGCGGACGTGATCGATTCATGAGCTTGAGAGATGATCCGTTCCTTGAGATGTTTTTGCGCGACCAGTGCCTTCGTCCGTCTTGCTATCAATGTACGGCCAAGGATGGAAACTGCGGTGCGGATCTGATTCTTGGCGACTTTTGGGGCGTAGAGTATGTAGCGCCTGCCCTGGACGATGACAAGGGCACATCACTGGTTTTTGCGCTGACGGAAAAGGGAGAGCAATTGTTCTCCGAGGTGTCAGGAGATATGGAACAGATTGAAGTAGATGGCTGCAAAGCGCTACAAGGGAACCCCGCCTATTCCCACTCTGTTTCACGCCCACCGGCGCGCGAATCCTTTTTTGAAGATTTGGATAATCTGAGTTTCCGTGAAATGCAGCGAAAGTATCTTCGCCTGACACCAAAACAGAGGGTTATTCGTACGCTAGATCGAGTTAATTTACTGCAGCCGATCTGTAAAATACTTGGGAAATAATATTTGCGTGGAAATGCAAAGAGAGGTATCCAATAGAATCTGACCTTACGATAAAGCGGCCGGAGTGAGTTGGAGTGCTTTTTTTCAAGACCATTTTTGGTGAAGCTGCAGTATTAGGTGGCATTGGAGTAATTGCGGAATGAGCAGAACACAAAATGCAGCGCGTAATTTCCTGTTTGGGACACTTTTGAGACTATATCAAATGCTGTTCCCATTTGTTATGCGTACAGCGATAGCCTGTTATTTGGGTGTTCAATATCTGGGGCTGAATGGTCTGTTTGTATCTGTCATTCAGATGCTGGATCTTGCCGAGCTCGGCGTTGGCTCAGCATTGATTTACAGTATGTATCAACCGATTGCCGAGAACGATAATGTTAAAGTATGTGCTTTGCTTCGCTTATATAAGATTTATTATCGTGTGATTGGTTTGGCCATTGCTGCTCTTGGCCTGATGCTCACACCCTTGCTTCCAAAGCTAATCCACGGCCCTGTACCTGCTGGGATAAATATTTACATTCTATACCTTATAACTCTTTTTACGACAGTTTTTTCATATTGGATTTTTGCTTATCGCAGTTGCATTCTTGTGGCGAATCAAAGAAATGATGTAGTAAGCAAGGTACGTCTTGCTACGGTTACAGTACAATATGGACTTCAATTGTTGGTATTAGCGCTCACGAAAAATTATTACTTTTTTGTTTTAGTCGCGCTCTTGACTCAAATACTTACGAATATTACAACCGCGATTGCTTCTCATAAACTGTATCCTTATTATGATCCGATAGGAACCTTGGAAAAGGCTGAGATCAAGGCGATTAATGGACGAATTCGTGACTTGTTTACTGCAAAATTGGGAAATACTCTGCTCGGCTCGGCAGATACTTTGGTAATAACCGGGTTTCTTGGACTGACAATGCTAGCCGTTTATCAAAACTATTACTTTATTATGTCTTCTGTGATGGGCATTATTATGATTCTCATCTCTTCCTGTACAGCGGGTATTGGAAACAGTCTGGTTTCTGAAACTGTTGACAAAAACTATGCGGATTTCAAAAAGCTCAGCATAATCGTATTCTGGCTTGCCGGCATTTGCGTGTGCTGTTTTTTGAATCTGTATCAACCATTTATGGTTCTGTGGATGGGAGAGGGAATGCTGCTGGACTATGGATGTGTAATTCTGATGTGCTTTTACGCCTATCTATACATCACGAATCACGTAATGGCGGTATATAAAGACGCCGGAGGAATGTGGCATGAGGACAGATTTCGGCCATTCTGTGCTTGTGTTTTCAACTTGGCACTGAATATACTTTTGGTACGTTATGTTGGAATTATTGCAATCATTCTTTCTACGGTTGTTAGTTACATTCTAGTTAATATACCTTGGTTGATTAAAAATCTGTTTACTGTTATTTTTCATAGATCCCCTTCAGAGTATATAAAAAAGTATTTGAAAAATGCGCTGCTTGCAATTGTAGCTGCGTCGGCTTCTTATTGTATCTGCATTTTTGTGCCGGATCGCGGCGTTTTGGCCATTTGCATTCGTCTGGTTATCAGTTTGATTGTCCCGAATGTATTGTTCTTGCTTGTCATCAGAAGGGACGATGACTTTAATGGGGTATTAGATGTTGTTGACAGAATGACAAATAATAAATTCGAAGCGATTTTGGCAAGACTGAGAACGACCGGCAAACAGACCAGATGAAAAGAAAAACTGTGTCTGGCTATGGAAAGAGCGGCTGATGCTATTCCTTTGTGCTTTTGGCTAAGTTTTTCGTGATTATTGTCTGCTTCAGCTATATCCGTTTTCTTTTGTCGGCATCACCAGGCTATTATTTGTTGTATTCAGGAGGACAGAACACAAATGCTTTTTCAAGAGAATTGCAGTATTCGGGAGAGGGTATGGAGAGGTTTTCTGTTCCCCTTTTGGGCGGCAGCAATCGTTTTGCTCTGTTACGGTTTTTCACCGCTGATCCGTTTTTATTCCACGGATGCCTCTGTGTTTTATTGCATGGGAAAGGCTATGCTGAACGGGCAGACAGCCTATACGGATTTTTTTGATCACAAAGGGATCTGGCTGTATTTTTTCTATTATGTCGGAAATGCTATTGACTCCCTTCTTCCGGGGATGGGGATGTACCTTGTCGAAATTGTCTTCTGCTTTGTAAATCTCTATTTTGCTGATCGCATCATCAGTCTGTTTATAACAGAAAAAAAGATCGCTTTTCTGTGCAGCTGTTTGTTCGTTGGCCTGTCTATGAACTACTTTACATACATGGCAGGCGGCTTCTCGGAAAACTATGCCTTGAGCTTTCAGCTGATAAGCAGCTGGCTCATAATCCGTTATTATTTATCCGGCGATACGTGTCATCCGCCGATGGACATGTTTCTCCACGGACTCTGCTCCGGCATCTGCCTGATGCTGCGGATGAACCTGGTTGCCCTTTGGGTCCCGTTTGGAATAACACTTGCCATCAGACTGATTTCCGGACGACAGATTAAAAACCTGTTTGAGAATCTCTTCGCACTACTGCTGGGCGTTTTTCTCGCCCTGCTTCCTCCGCTTCTGTATGGCCTGCTCCATCATAGCCTTGAGGATATGTTTTTTGCCATGTTCACGTTTAATATGATGTACGTGGGAGAAGGCGGCAGCTTTTCCGGACTGCTGCATGGCCTGTTTTTCAGCGGAGCATCTCTGGTGTTTTATCTTGCGCTTATCGGAGTTGGGATCGTATGTGCTTCGAAAGACCTTAAGCCTTCTTTCAAGTGGATGTTCAGCCTTGGCTTCTTTTTTGTTCTGGCGTTTACTTTCATGGGAAAGAGAAGCTATGGACACTATTTTCAAATCCTGCTCCCCTTTACGCTGCCTGTCTTCATTTTTGCTGGTCGCTGGCTGTCGAAAATCCATGGAAAAGCGCTGTTTCCCATCACCCTGGCTATTTGCCTCTGCCTTACCGTGGCGGGGAACCTCCGTTTAGCAATCAAGTATCTTCCGATCCGGACAGAATATAAGAATCTCTACTCGATTATCATGGAATGCGATGAGAAAATCGGCGAAGATGATGAAAGGAACACGCTGCTCACTACGGCAAATATGATGCAGCCTTATGTGATCCTAGATGTATGTCCCACGGTGAAATACCCTTATATTCCTTCTGCCGGATACGACGAATTCCCGTATGCTGAAGATGCCCTCAATGAGGCAATTCTTTCTGGCGAGCACAAATATATATTCGGGAGCGGCTACAACAAAGAGTATTGGTACGGAGTATCTTCGTCGAACTATGACAAAGCCAAAGAGATAAATCAATTTATTCGGGACAACTACAGGGTGCTGTGTTATGATCCTGAATACTCGTTCGTGATGTTTGAAAGGACAACATAGAAACATGCAAGGAATTATCAAAAAATACGGGCCGCTTCTGAAAGAAATGATCTTATACGGCATCATCGGAGCGACCAGCGCCGGCGTTGATACGCTGCTGTTCCATCTGCTGACGAGCAAATTATCGGTCTATAGTTTGTATGCGAACATAGTCAGCGTAATCGTCGGCATCTGCATTAGTTTCACGCTGAATCTGTTTTTCAATTTCAAGACGAAAGACCACATCGGCCGACGATTTCTCTCCTTTTTCCTGGTAGGCATGTTTGGCCTGCTGCTTTCAGAGGGGATTCTTGCATTGGGAGAACATTTTTCCTGGAACATCCTGTGGACGAAAATTGCTTCTGTCATCATTGTAGCGGCTGTCCAGTATGTGCTGAATAAGTTTATCTCTTTTCGTAAATCATCAGGGAAAACCTGAAAAACGGTGTTGAAAAAGAAAGTCTTTGAGGCGCGCCTCGGCGTTTAGATCGTATCGGACGAAGGTGCGCCGTGCCTTTCTTTATGATAACAAAATACTATTCAAGCGGTTCAGAGTTTGGGAGGTATTTCATATGAATGATAAGCTCTACATCGTGATCCCCGCATATAACGAAGCGGAAAATATCAGCGACGTCGTTAACGACTGGTATCCGGTTGTTGAAAACTACGGCGGTGAAGGATCTCGCCTTGTTATTATTGACGACGGAAGCAAGGACGATACCTATGAGATCCTGAGGGTTCTTGCCGCAGAGAGGCCGTTGATGGAAGCTGTGACGAAGCCGAACGGCGGCCATGGTGCAACTGTGCTTTATGGGTACCATTACGCGCTGGGTCAGGGAGCCGACTACGTTTTTCAAACGGATTCCGACGGCCAGACGCTTGCCTCTGAATTTGGCCAGTTCTGGGCGATCCGTGATCAATACGACATGGTGATCGGCCATCGCAACCACAGGGAAGACGGTTTTTCCCGAATCGTGGTGACAAAAACGCTGAAAAATGTGATCAGGCTTTGCTTTGGTGTGACGGTGACGGATGCCAATACGCCATTTCGTCTTATGAAGGCTGAGACACTCAGGAAATACATTGATTTGATTCCCAAGGACTATAATTTGTCCAATGTGATCCTTTCGGTCATCTATGCCAAAAAAGGGTGTAAGGTCAAATTCCTTCCGATTACGTTCAGACCGCGGCAGGGCGGCGTTAATTCGATCAACATGAAGCGCATTGTCAGAATCGGTATGCAGGCCGTGAAGGATTTCAGGGCGATTTCGAAAGCAATCAGATAAGTACTCGTATAAACTCAAATATGAGAGAATAACAACACGATGAGAATTCTGTATGTCGCCGGGGATAACCCGGCAGTAGACACAATTCTGAGCGGGATGGACGATTCCAACCTGGCCGGGCTGCCCGCTGTTTGAAAAGCCATTGTCGCCTCATGTTAAGATAAGAGAACGGCAGTGAGGCACGAGTTCACCACACGCACATATACAGTTGCCAAAAAACGGAAGCATAGAACTGCTTTTGGTGTTCCGTCGTTTATATACCGGCAATACATCCGGTGATGGCTTGTGAAACACAGGGAAACTACCCGCAGACCTACGACTCAATCCGATTGCCTATAGGCAACCAGGCGGCGGATGTGCTGCCCTCGGCGCTGCTGTCGGCGGTGATGTTTGCGGCGGTGTGGTGCCTGCAATATCTGGGGCTCTCGCCGGTGCTGACGCTGCTGGTGCAGATCCCGGCGGGCGTCGCGGTCTATGTTTTGGGCTCCGCGCTCTTTCGGATCGAGAGCTTCGGGTATCTTCTGGGGCTTGTCAGGGAGTCTCTGACGCGCAGGAGACAGGGGCCGGCGCAGACCTGAGCGCGGCGGCGCGGATTTGGTCGATTTCTACAAATATTTGGAAAATTTTTCAGGGAAAAAGGCAAAGGAACTCTTGACAAAGCGGATACAAACCGTTAAAATGACTCTGTAAATAATATGCGGCGAGTAGTGGCCGCAGCATTTCGAAAAGTATAACACTCTGCGAAATATGGGAGGATACATAGATGAAAACTTGGACGATGCCGCGTGTGGCGGTCGAGGCTTTCCGCGCGAATGAGTATGTAGCGGGTTCGTGTTACGATACGTTTACTACAAATGAAGCCCAGATCTATGCCATCATGGATAGTGCGAGATGTCAGATTGATTTTGATGGATCAACATCAGGTTGGGGAGCTACCGACTATAATAATCGGCCTCCGTATCCTGGATCATATACGCGAGGACAGTCCATGAGTCAGTGGCAATGGGATAACTGGCCGCATTCTGGAGCATATACTGGCTGGGTTGAACTTTCGACAGAAAGCACGGACCAGGCAAAGCAGTATCAGGAACAGGGACTTATTCTTGATTACGCTACATCTGGGCGCATTGTCTGGGGTAAAGTCTATGTTTATTGGGTTGCCTCAAATACTGGCACTGACCATTGGCATCCGTCTAACCTTGTTGAATCGTCGGCCAATCACTCCTGAGAGATATATTGCTGCCTGTGCAGAATAATACGAAGCAACGCCCCGGCGGGATCAAATCCCGCCGGGGCGCTGCTTTCACTTCTGCAGGACTTTTCCGCGGACCCGACTCACGGTATTTCGGCTTGCGCCACATGCTCTTTCACCGCGGCCGCGAATGCCTCCGAACACGCACAGAGATACTCGGCCGCCTTGCCGATCTCCCCGGTCTCGGCCTGCTCGGAGGCCGGGCAGGTAGGGCATATCGAACGGTAGGCGCAGGCGGCGCACTTCGGGTCCTTCTCCGCCCGGGCACAGAGCGCGCGAATCTCTTCCCAGGCGGGGAGGAAGCCCTTCTCAAGAACATCGACTTCCGGCTCCCGCATCAGTACGCAGGGGCGCATCATGCCCTGCCAGTTGATGGCGCAGGAGCATTTTCCCGCCTTGCATTTGAAGCCCGTCGTGTCGCCCACGGTCCCGCGGTCGCGCTCGATGTTCTCCAGCATCTGCCGCAGGTCCTCCTGCACAAAGCCGGGGTCCTCCAGCGTCGGGAGCAGGCGAAGCTTTGCCCTGGCATATTCCTCCGGGCTCAGGCGCTGGGAGCGGTCGAAAGGACGCGGGCGTTCCCGGCAGGCGGGCATCATGTAGCTCTCCGTCATGACGGGCACTTCCAGCTCCTCGCAGAGCGCAAGATAGTCCTCCAGCGAGGCGAGATTCGCTTTGACCAGACTCCCGCTGAGCTTGACGGGCAGTCCGCGCTCTTTCAGCAGCCGGATGCCGCGCAGTGCTTTTTCAAAGCCCGCCTCGTTTTTGCAAACCGCGGCGTAATCCTCTGCGCTGGCGCCGTAAAGCGTGATGTTGAAGCGGCGCGGCGGGTTCTTTGCAAAGAAGTCAGCCCATGCCTCGTCAATGAGGGTGGCGTTGGTGTTGAACATCAGCACAAAGCCCATCCCGCGCAGCTTTATGTAGAGCTCCTTGAAGCCGGGGTAGGTCATCGGCTCGCCACCGGTTAGAAGCAGATAGAGCGTTCCCGCCGCCTTCATCTGCGCGGCAAGCGCCAGCCATTGCTCTACGGTCAGCAGCTTGCCCTGCGCCTCCTGCTCCTCTTTGCTCAGGCGCACAAAGCACATGCTGCAGTCCATGGTGCACAACGGCGTCAGCTCGAAGCTGCTGTGCAGTGGGATGCCCTGGCGGATCGCCATGTCATACAAGCGCTTTTCGCCGATGTTCGTTTCCTGAAAGGGTATCATCGTCTCTCCTTTTCATATGCATTGAAAAAAGCTTCACATAATACACGCAACTCCGTTGACTCCCAGTATTTTACAACAGCAAGCATGGATGCGCAAAGCATAATCATAAAAAAATACATGGCGGGCTGATACACGCCCAACAGCATTATCTTTGTCTGTCATCC
Organism: uncultured Clostridia bacterium; assembly: GCA_946410505.1. The sequence goes on along the minus strand of CAMKAP010000009.1, from coordinate 11,648 downwards.
TGAGAAGAACGTATAATCTATACATGAGTCCTTTCAGAGTGAAAAATGTGAGTCCTCAACATCAAAGTGGTTATCTAAACAAGCAGCGCTAAAAGGGGCTTTCAGAACACTTCATACTTAAGAATTATATATCAACAGAGGGATGTGAAAAACTGTGTTCTTCACATCCCTCTGTTTCTCAGTTAGCATGTCATGACTGTGGATTTTGGGTTTTGCCAGCATAAGCCCAGTGAATATTATTACCATCAACAACATATTGTCTTCCGTTATAAGTTGCTACATGCCAATAATAGATTTTCTTAGATTTTGAATAGTGCATATTGTAGATGGTAGTTTCCATGCCCTGTTCATAGTCTGGAGCCTCAAAGTCGACCTTGCCAAGGACGTTACCGTACTTATCAGTCCATACATTTGCATTATCTTTAATATTTGCCCAGCCTGAAGTAGTCATTGTAACAGTCTCACCACAGTCCGGAATGGAAGTGTGGCGATAGCTACCTCCGCTCGTCCATTGGCTACCGTTTTCAGAATCACATTCAATGGTGAGCATACCATCAGCAATTGAGCACGCTGCGACATACTCATTCGCCGCAAAACCCTCAATTCTGATATGCGGCATCGTCCAGGTTTTCATTTATGTATCCTCCCAAATTTCAGAGTGTTATACTTTACGTAAAAACATTAACAATTTAGCTAAATATAAAATCATAATGTCAGGAAAGATACAGTATGCTCAAACAAAAGTTAACAAAATGCTTGACATCATACCGATAAGAGGTTAATATAATTCGCATGCGATGATAATGAGAATTGACGGAATGAATGAGACAATCTGCTATTCATCTCTGCACAACGGTTTTTGGCAAAGATTGAGGATGGTGTTCCGTGAAAGCTTTAAAACAGACGGAGTTTCCGTGTGGCCGGGCTCCGGGCGGCGTGAGGGGCGGTGAAGGCACAAAGCCGGAACAGCATGAGCCGGCGGGAGCTTATCATGACAACGTGCCCCCGGATAATAAAAAATACCGGATCCGATCCGGCTTCATCCTCCGGGAGATTGCCGGAGAATATGTGATCGTTCCGGTTGATGCAGGCAGAGGGAACCTGTTGGAGAACGCGATCCTCTCGCCGAACGGGACGGCGGTGTTCCTGTGGAAGTGCTTTGAGCAGCCCTGCACGCCGCAAGAGGCGGTCATCCGCGGGATGGCGGAATACGAGGTCGATGAAGAGACGATCCGGAGCTCCGTCAGACGATTTGTAAGCGAAATGTTGAGATATTCGATTTTAGAGGAGATCCATTGATATGAGAAAGAACTGGGAAGAACCGGTCATCCTGGCGGAGAAGTTTACGCCCAATGATTATGTGGCGTCCTGCAGTGACGGGCATGCACAGAAGATGTATAAATTTGTATGTGATGCTCCGGCTGGCGATTTTGATGAAGTATACCTGGAGACCAATGGTGTGCCTGGCCTGCAGGATGATTTTAATTACATAATGAATCATGATCAGAACTTGGGGGGGTATGGTCCCTGCGGTGAAACCCATGAGGCTCCTGCTACGGATGCTTTCCTGGATGGTTATATCTATAATCCTTTTAGTGGAAAGTCGACAAAAGTCATAGTCTGGAGAGGCGAGGACGGTAATAATACCCATTGCACAACTGCATTGGATATAACTGAGTGGGAAACTGAAAAATCATAATCTTTTCGCACATTATGGCAATTAAAACGCTTACATACGGAACCGGGGCTTCGGCTGCCGGTTCTTTTTTATTGACGGGGAGGCGATGAGCTGCATGGAGCATGATTTTGACTCCGTGGAAAGGACCCTGATTTCCCGGGCAAAAGAGAAGAAAGCGCCCATCAACGGCAGCCTGGAGCTGCTTCCGCTCTGCAACATGAACTGCAATATGTGCTACGTCCGGCTGAGCCGGGAGGAGATGGAGCGAAAGGGAAGGCTCCGCACGGCGGAGGAATGGCTGGAGATCGGGCGGCAGATGAAAGAGAGCGGCGTGCTGTTTCTCCTGCTGACGGGAGGGGAGCCGCTGCTGTTCCCGGGCTTTCGGCGTCTGTATACGGAGCTTCGGAGCATGGGCTTTGTTCTGACGCTCAACACCAACGGGACCCTGCTGGATGAGACCTGGGCGGACTTCTTCGGCAAGGTCCCGCCCCGCCGGATCAATATTACCCTCTACGGGGCTTGTGAAGAGGATTATGAGAGGCTCTGCCATTATCCCGGCGGCTTTCATAAGACGGTGCGCGCCGTGCGGCTGCTCCGGGAGCGGGGCGTCGACGTGAAGCTCAGCTTCAGCGTTGCGAAAGCGGTGCGGCAGAGCATGCGCCGGGTATTTGCGATCGGGGAGGAGCTGAAGGTCCCCGTGCATATCGACCCTTATATGATGCCCGCCGTGCGGGAGAGATCCGCGCCTTTTTCAAAGCAGGACCGCGTGCTGCCGGAAAAGGCGGCGGCCGCCTCGCTGGAGGCCCTGAGGCTGCAGTTCGACAGGCAGATTTACGAGCAGTATGTGGAGCAGGCGATCGCCCGGGTGGAGGACCCGGACTTTCCCCGGGGAGACGGACACGTGTCCTGCCTTGCGGGAAACTGCTCGTTTACGATCAACTGGGAAGGGAAGATGCGCCCCTGCGTCGTGATGTCGGAGCCCTCGGTCTCGGTGTTTGAAACAGGCTTTGCGGCCGCCTGGAAGGAGATCACGGAAGAGACAGGGCGGCTGCGGCTTCCGGAGAAATGCACCGCGTGCAGATACAAGCCGGTCTGCAAGGTGTGCGCGGCGGCCGCGCTGCTGGAGACGGGCAGCTATGCGGGCGTACCGGATTACCTCTGCCGCTATGCGGAGGAAAGCTACCGCCTGCTGAAGGAGGAGCAGAAGCAGATCCCCCCGGCCAGGTGACGGGAAAAGCGCGGCAGGGCAGGGCCGGTCATTCCAGCAGGGAGGAGAGCCGGTTCATGTGCTTGCGCTTGAAGTCCATGGAGGGGTGCACGTAGCGGTTCATGGTGATGCTCACGCTGGCGTGGCCCAGGATCTCGCTGAGACTCTTGATGTCAAAGCCCAGCTCCACACAGCGGGTGGCGAAGCTGTGCCGACAGGTGTGGAAGGAGGCGTCCCGGATGCCGCAGGCGCGCAGGGCCTCCTTGTAGCGGTTCTCCATGGTGCGCGGCTCCACATAAAAGGGCGTACCCGTGAGGAAAAAGCAGGATTCCGTGCGCCGGTAGGGGCGGATGATCTCGATCAAAAAGTCCGGCAGGGGAATGCTGCGCAGGGAGCAGGCGCTCTTCGGCGGCGTGATGACGATGTGGGTCTTCTGCCGCTCGTCAAAGGTCTGCAGGCGCTGCAGCGTCGAGCGCACGGTGAGGTTTCCGGAATCCAGATCGATGTCGCCCCAGCGCAGGGCGCAGAGCTCGCCGATGCGCAGGCCCGTGTAGAGACTCATCAGGATGCCCAGGCGGCAGAGGTCGGGTTTTGCGACGAGCCAGGCCGTCAGGCGGCGCTGCTCCTCCGCCGAGAAGACGCGCAGCGGCTTTCGCTGCTGCCGGGCCACCAGCCCGCGCAGGTCGGGGGCCTGCGCGCCGCGGTCCCGGGCGTAGCGGAGAACACATTTGAGCACGGAGAGCACGTCCGTCACCGTCTTCGGCGCAAGGCCGCAGCCTTTTTTCCCGCCGGTGTGCAGCAGCTGCTGGCGATAGGCCGCCACGGCTTCCCGCGTGAAGGCTTCGGGCGGGAGAGCGGCGAAGGCGGGCAGCAGATAGGAATTGAGGATGTTTGTGTAGCGGACACGGCTGGAATCCTTCAGCTCCGTCTCGGGGGAGGCGAGCCACTGCCGCGCCCAGTCGGCAAAGCTGCCTTCGGGAAAGCGCAGAGCGTCCATGTGTTCTCCTTTCCTTCCGCGATCTGTCCGGCACCCGGGCAGACAATAAAAAAGAGGCGGTTTCGCATTGGCTACGAAAACACCTCATGGCTGACAGTGATGTGTGTTGATCAAGGGGCTGTCTCAAAACGTTTACCGTTTTGTCATCCTGAGGAACGAAGTGACGAAGGATCTCTTCCTTATCAGTTTTCTGTAACTTATAGGTAGAGATTCTTCGCTTCGCTCAGAATGACCCGGAGTTTTGAGACAGCCCCTTTGCCTGCGCCGATCCTCTGACCGGGGCGGGCTTATTCCTCCGCGTGCGCCGCGGCGGCCTCCAGCTCCGCGCGCATCAGCTTCTCCAGCTCCTTCGCGTAGCGGCAGTGATAGTCGGGCATGCCGTCGTATCGCCCGGTCTCGTAGAGCGCGACGGCGGGGCAGATGTCGCAGAGACCGCGGCGGGGGCACAGAGCACAGTCGGCATGGATGAGCAGCTTCTCCATCCCATCCCGGATCTGCTGCCAGGCGGCTGCGAAGCCCTCCTTGAAAACGTCGACCTCCGGAGCCGTCAGGATCACGCAGGGGCGCATATGCCCCTGCCAGTTGAGCGTGAAGGAGCAGCGGCCGGCCTTGCAGGTATTGCGCTCGGGCTTTCGCGCCTCCGGATGCTCCGCGGCGAAGCGGGTCCGGGCATCCACCTCCGCAATCTTCCCGCCACAGTATGTGAGGAAGGCCTCCGCGGAGGAGCAGGTGCGGCGGTGGATCTCGTGGGCGGCCCGGGCCGCCTCCTCCGCCGAAAGGCGGGAGGAGAAATCAAAGGCGCGGCCGCGCTCCCGCGTGGCGGGCATGATGCGGGGGTCGACGCCGTAGGGCAGATCCCGCTCTTTGCAGTAGTCCATAAAGGCGGAGAGGTCTTCCGCGTTCTTCGTCGTCAGCGTGTAGCTGAGCCTCAAAGGGATCCCGCGCTGCCGCAGCAGCTCGATGGCCCGTGTCGTGCGCTCGTAGCCGTCAGGCAGATGGCACAGCTCCCGGTAGGCCCGGTCGCTTGCGCCGTAAAGGGTGATGTTCACGCGCCGCGGGGGGTTCTGCGCGAAGAAATCCGCCCAGCCCTCGTCCAGCAGCGTGCCGTTGGTGTTGATCGTCAGGATGAAGCCCATCTTCCGCAGTCCCAGGTACAGCTCCCTGAAACCGGGGTAGAGCAGCGGCTCGCCGCCCGTGAGCAGCATAAACAGAACGCCCGCCTGCTTCATCTCCTCCGCCACCGAGAGCCACTCTGCGGCTGTGCGCAGGCGGCCCTGCGCCTCCATCTCCTGACGGGAGAGGCGGACAAAGCACATGTCACAGTCCATGGTGCACAGGGGCGAGACCTCGATGCTGCCGTTGAGGGGGATGCCTTTTTCATCCGCCATGCGAAAAAGCGCCAGCTCGCTCCGTTCAATATCCTCAATGGGATTCATTCCGCCTTGTCCTCCCGGATCAGCGTACCGAGATCCAGGCTCTCCAGCACAAAGCGGTAGACGCCGAATTCGATGAACTTCGGGTCGCCGTTCTCGCTTTCAAACTCATGCATGGCGGCATCCAGCACCTGGGAGGGCGTTGCGCCCTTCTTGAAGTGCCGCCAGAGCCAGGCCGAGGTCTCATTGAGCGTCAGCATGGTGTTTTCAAAGGCGCCGGATTCCACCACCGGCACCACCACGCACTCGTCCCCGATCTCGCGCAGGATGAAGTCCGGATTCGTCACCAGCCGGGTGTCCCAGTCCACGTCGCCAAAGATGATCTTGTTCTCGTCCATATCAGTTCTCCTGTTCTCTCTCGTTCGTTTCCAGTGTGTCCGCCAGCAGCTCCACCGCCTCGCGGGAAATGGTGCAGGCCAGATGATAGACCGGCACTTCCCGCGTGAGCGCCTCGATCAGATCCATGGCCCGGTTTTGAAAGTCCCGGCTCCAGCGGTTGATGGTGATCTGGGTGTAGATCTGCGAAAAGGCCGCCATCGGCCCCAGCCGCTCGATCCGGTTCTCCCCGGCCTGGCTGAGCATCACGATCGCCCGGATGGGCGTGCTCACATTGCTGCAGATCTCCGAGCTGCCGCAGACCGGCCAGCCGCAGGCGTGCCATACGCCGCCGATCTTCTGCAGCAGCGAGCGGTCCCCGTTGAGCTGCTTTACGCCGCGATATTTTTCCCAGAGCCCTGCCTGGGTACTCTTGCCCGTGCCCGAGGGGGCGGAAAAGAGGATCGCCCCGCCCTCCGTGCGGATATAGGCCGAGTGCAGCACCAGCGCCTCGCGCCCGATCATGCGCCGCTCAAAGGCGAAGAGGGAGGAGAACACGGTGTCGTATTTGAGGTCCCCCAGCATCCGGGGCAGCAGCAGGATTTCCGCGCTGTCCGCCGCCGTCTCCCGATAGCAGGCAAAGCTCTGCCCGAACTCAGCCACATAGCGGGTCTCCAGCCCGTCCTGCTCCATGACCAGCAGATCCTGCCGCAGCGCGATCCGGCGGCCCTCCGGCTCCGGCAGCGTGTCCGCGAGCGTGATGCGGTAGGTATAGTCCGCCGCGGCGGCGTCCGATTCGAATTTCATGAAGTTTTCCGGGGGCCGCACCTCGTCCGGACACAAAAGCCGGAACGAAAAGTCCCCGATGCGAAAGCATTTGTCCATGCAAGCTGCTCCGACATCCTTAATCTGTGACTTTACAGGAATCATATGGCAAACAGCAATTTGGCTTTTCGCCATCCTATAATCGCTATGATACCATAGATTGTCAATATTTCAAGCGCATCGAATCGCGATACGCCACAATATGGAAAAAAGACTTGTAAAACTACAAAAAGCGAGTATAATTATTCTGTCTTATTATGTGAACGAAAGGGGCAGGAAATGGACCGTTCCCGGCTGTGCTTTCTTGCGCTGCTGTGCTGCGCGCTCGGCGCTGCGCCCTCGGCTGACCTCTGCGCGCCGGGGGAGGAAGTGTTCCGCCTCGCCCAGAGTCAGGAGCTGCTGCCCGTCGTTGTTGAAACGGCCGCCCGCTTCTTCGGGCCGAATTGTGTGCCGCCCGCTTATCGGCGGACCGCCGCCCTGCTGACCTCGTTTCAGACCGCGCAGAATGTCCAGTTTCAGAAGCTGCTGGACAGCCTGCTGGACGCGGGGCTTTCGCCCCTGTCCCTGCGCGGCGCTTCCGACCGGGCGCTCTTTCCCCCGGAGCTGTCTCTCCTCTGCGATGTGGAGGAACTGGCAATCAGGCCGGAGGAGCGGGAAAAATGCGAAAAAACCATGGAAGCCCTGGGCCTTCTCCCGGAGCCTGCGGAGCGGGGCGTATTCTGCCGCCGGGAAAAGCGGCTTTACGTCCGGCTCACGGCGCTGCCTGAGGATCCCGACGCCCGGCTGCTGACCGGAGCGGACGGGGCGCGCTGCCTTGTCCTCCCGCCGACGCAGCAGCTCCTGTGGCGGCTGCGGTACGCTTCGGCAAATCTGTGCCGCGGCGGCGTCGGCCTTGCGGAGGTATGCGGGATCTGCCTGCTGGCCCGGCAATATGACGCAGAGATCGACTGGCCCGCCCTTTCCGGGGAGCTGGCGAGCTCCGGCCTTGAGGCTTTTGCCGCCGCCGTTTTTCAGATCGGCAGGGAAACCCTGGGGCTGCAGACAAGGGAAGTCTTTCCGCAGGCCACGGCCGAGCCGCTGCTCGGCGCAATGCTGGACAGCGGGGTCTACGGCTGTGAGGCCGACTTTCGCGCTCTCGGTGTCGAGGAGGGACGCCCCGGCGGATTGATGAACACCTTCGCCTATCTGACGGCGCTGCGCGCGCTGATCGAGGGCGGACGGCGCCTGACGCTGACCGTCTCCGGCAGCAGCATGACGCCCTTCCTCTGTCCCCGGCGCGACCGGGTCCTGCTCTGCGCCCCGGAGCGGCCCCTGCGGCGCGGCGACATCGTGTTTTATCAGCAGGCGGGCGGACAGTTCATCCTGCACCGCATCCTGCGCGTTCACGGCGGCGGGGAGCCCCGCTTTGACATCGTGGGCGACGCACAGACTCTCATAGACCGCGGCGTCCGGCGGGAGCAGATCTTCGCCCGGGCCTATGACGCGGTGCGCAAGGGCCGCCCGGCCGGACCGGGTCACTTCTGGTGGCGTTTTTTTGCCGGCCCCTGGCTGCGCCTGCTGCCGCTGCGCCATTTCCTTGTGCGCCTTTATGCGGCGCTGCGGGGCAGATAGAACCCGCCTGCTTTCAATCATTCGGAGTGAGCAATGGATCAACATACAGACGAAAACAAAGCATTTTTCAACTCCCTGCATACGCTGCGCGTCAAGATCAAGGACGGCACCTTCCATGAGATCCTGGACGACTGGCGCTGGATCTTCTCCTACAGCAAGCGCTACAAGGGGGCCATCCTCTTCTATGTGCTGCTGGGCGTCTTTAGCACCTCGCTCGGCCTGGTGGCCAGCGTGGCCAGCAAGTACATGGTGGATATCATCACCGGCTACCAGACGGAGAAGCTGGGGATCTTCATCGGCCTGACCGTGGGCAGCGCCCTTTTCAGCCTGATTTTCTCCAACCTCATCGGCCGCATCTCCACCAAGCTCAGCATCGACATCAACAACGACATTCAGGCCGACATCTTCGACCAGATCATCGACGTGGACTGGAAGGCCATCAACCGGTACTCCAACGGCGATATCCTCAACCGCTTCAACGGCGACGTGGGCACCGTCAGCGGCAACGCCATCGGCTGGCTTCCCTCCATCATCATCTCCATCTATAATTTCATCGTCACCTTCTTCCTGATCTGGCACTACAACAAGGTCATGTCCCTGCTGGCCTTCGCCAGCGCGCCCATCATGCTGCTGATGAGCAAGTATCTGATCACCAGGCAGCGGGAATACTCCAAGAAGGTGCGCGAGACCAGCAGCGAGATGATGAGCTTCGAGGTCGAGACCTTTTACAACTTTGACACCATCAAGTCCTTCGGCGTTATGGAGAGCTACGGCCGCAAGCTGCGCGACTGGCAGCAGAAGTTCAAGAAGCTCAGCCTGGACTATAACCTCTTCACCATCAAGACCGGCATCTTCATGTCCCTGATGGGCATGGTCATCCAGTACGCCGCCTTCGGCTACTGCCTGTTTCTGATGTGGACCCACCAGATCACCTACGGCACCATGACCCTCTTCCTGGAACAGCGGGGGAGACTCGCCGGCGCCTTCAACAGCGTGGTCGGCATCATCCCATCCTTTCTGACAAGCTCCGTCTCCGCCCACCGTATCCGCGAGCTCATCGACCTGCCCCGGGAGAGGCATATCCCCGAGAGCGAGGAGCTGCGGGAGCTTGCCGAGGAGGGCGTGGAGGTGCGGATGACGGATGTGAGCTTTGCCTATCTGGAGGGCCAGCAGGTCATCCAAAACTCCGATTTCCGCGCCGCACCCGGGGAGATCGTGGCGCTGGTCGGCCCCTCCGGCGAGGGGAAGACCACCATGATCCGCCTGATGCTCGGCCTGATCCGGCCCGACAATGGCGTGGCCCTGCTCCGCGGCAGCGACGGCAGGGAGGTGGAGATGAACGCGGACAGCCGCTATCTCTTCTCCTATGTGCCCCAGGGCAACACCGTCCTGTCCGGGACTGTGGCCGAGAACATGCGCATGGTCAAGGAAGACGCCACCGACGAGGAGATCGTCGAGGCGCTGAAGATCGCCTGCGCCTGGGACTTTGTCTCCAAAATGCCGGAGGGCATCAACTGCAGGATCGGCGAGCGCGGCCGCGGCTTCTCCGAGGGACAGGCGCAGCGCATCGCCATCGCCCGCGCCGTGCTGCGCGACGCGCCCATCCTGCTGCTGGACGAGGCCACCTCCGCCCTGGACGTGACCACCGAGCGCCAGGTCCTGCGCAACATCGTGCAGCGCAGGCCCAACAAGGTCTGCATCGTGACCACCCACCGCCCCACGGTCATCAATCTCTGCCAGCGGGTCTACCGCGTGATGGAGACTCGCGTCACCGAGCTGAGCGAGGAGGAGTCCAGCCGCATGGTCATGGACTTCTGAGCGGAGGGAGCAGCATGATCGACCTGCATACCCATATCCTCCCCGGCGTGGACGACGGCTCCCAGAGCATGGAGATGTCGCTGGAGCTGCTGCACATGGCCTCGGAGAGCGGCGTGGACCGGATCGTCGCCACACCCCACTGCAACATCCCTTTTGAATACGATAACTATCTCTCCCCCGAACTGGAGGAGCTCTGGGAAGCGCTGAAGCTTGCAAAGGAAGAGGCCGGCATCCCCATCGAGCTTCTGCACGGCATGGAGATCTTTGCCACGCCGGAGCTGCCGGAACTGCTGGAGGAAAAGCGCGTCTGGACGCTCAACGGCACCTCCTACTTCCTGACGGAGTTCAGCTTCAACGAAAACCCCGACTTTGTCCTGGACATTCTGGAGCAGTGCACGGACCTGGGCTACCGCCCCGTGATCGCCCACCCGGAGCGTTACTTCTTCATCCAGGACGATCCGCAGCTGGCCTATGAGCTCTGCGTGGCCGGGTACCCGCTGCAGCTGAACAAGGGGAGTCTGCTGGGGCGCTTCGGCCCCGCGCCCCGTCACTGCGCGGAGCTGCTGATGGATCACGGGCTGGCCGCCTGCGTGGCCAGCGACGCCCACCGCCCTTATCAGCGCAGCACCTATATGAGGGAAATCCGGGACTGGCTGAATGCGCAGTTCGGGGAAGACTATCAAAAACTGCTGCTGGAGATTAACCCCGAGCGGATCCTGCGCGGCGAAGAGCTGCTGGGATACGAGCCGATCTCCTTCCTGAGATAAAAGCCACTCTGAAAGAATTGATTGGAGAAAGAATGGCATGAAAAAACTGAGAATTGCGATCGTTGTGTTCTTCGTCATCGTGGCGGCGATCTTCGGTGTTCGCCGGGTGCACGAGGAGCTGACCTCCGACTATTCCGCGCCGGTGATCCAGACCATCAACGACCATATCGAGGCCAGCGTCAAGGTCACGGACCAGGAGCTGCTGGTGGGCATGGGCGCAGGCGACAATCTGGACGGCAACGTCAACGAAACGCTGATGGTGGTGTCCAAGTCCAAGTTCATTCAGAAGGGCACCCGCTACGTAAACTACGCGGCCTTTGACCAGAGCAACAACGTCGGTACCTATACGCGGCTTCTGACCTATACGGACTATGTGTCGCCGCACTTTTCGATCCATGAGCCGCTGCGCTTTCTGGCGGGCAGCTCTCAGACGGATATTCTGAGGAGCATTGAAGCCTACGACTGCCTGGACGGCAACATCACGTCGCAGATCATGATGACCTGGGGCGCGTCGGAGCCGATCAGCGACACCGCCATGGCGCAGACCGTTAACCTGCAGGTGACCAACAGCGCCGGCGATACCAGCACGCTGGAGCTGCAGGCCATCTCGGAGGACTATGAGACCTACTACCAGCAGTCCCCCCATCTGAAGGACTATGTGATCTATGTCAAAGTCGGGGAGCAGCCCGATTACCGCTCTTACATCGACGGGATCTGGAACGGCTCGAAACGGGCCCTGAAGGACACGGAGTTCGATGTGAACACCGATTTCAGGATCGACAGCAGCGCTGTGGATCTCTATACCCCCGGCAGCTATACCGTGACCTATTCGCTGAGCCGGGCGCTGGCCGACGGGACCCGTCAGACGCTCGGGACGGCGGTCATGTATGTGGAGGTGGAGGAATAAACCATGAATAACGACGATTTTTCCTCTGTCATTGAACGGCTGGACCTGTACAGCATGCTCCGGGACGTGGTCCGGAATCTCTGGGCCATC
>CAMKAP010000008.1 GCA_946410505.1 uncultured Clostridia bacterium | reverse complement strand
TTTGAAGCTGGCCCGCTCCAAGGACAATAACAACCCGGTCTTTTACGCCCAGTACGCCCACTCCCGCATGTGTTCCATTCTCTCCAACCCTAAGATGCCCGCCTTCCGGCAGGCGGAGAGCTATGACCGCCTGACCGACGAGAAGGAACTGCAGCTTCTGAAGATGATCGGCGAGTTTCCCGCCGAGGTGGCAAACGACGCGCTCCTGCGCAAGCCCAACAAGCTGGCCGACTACATCCTCTCGCTGGTCAAGATCTTCCACAGCTATTATAACAGCACCAAGGTCTACAATCCGGAGGACCCGGAGCTGACCAATGAACGCCTGGGGCTGATCGTGGCGCTGAAGATCACGCTGCGCAACGCCCTGCACCTGATCGGCGTCTCCGCCCCGGAGAGCATGTGAGTGACAATGAATCATGAAAATGAATCTTTGCGGCCTTCCCTTCGGTAACGGATAAAAAAACAGTCGCGAAGCGAAACCAGGAATAAGAATTGAGGAGGAACACACATGGATAAAAACATTTTCCAGCGCAATGAGCTTCTGGCCCAGAAGGTCATCAAGGGCCTTCAGAGCCGCAACATGTCCGGCTACTACGCCGCAGACCGTGAAGAAGCCCTGCAGCTGGCCCTCTCCCTGATCCCCGAGGGCAGCAGCGTCACCATGGGCGGCGGTACCAGCGTCCACGAGATCGGGCTGGTCAAGGCGCTCAAGGCAGGCGACTACAACTTCATCGACCGCGACGAGATCGCGGACAAGCGCGCTGCCATGCTGATGGCCTATGACGCCGACGTGTTTCTCGCAAGCAGCAACGCCGTCACCGAGGACGGGGTGCTCGTGAACATCGACGGCAACGCCAACCGCGTCTCCGCCATTGCCCAGGGCCCGAAGAAGGTCGTGATGATCGTGGGGATGAATAAGGTCTGCAGCGATGTGGACGGCGCCATGAAGCGCGCCCGCAACGTGGCCGCGCCCATCAACGCCCAGCGCTTCGGCCTTTCCACCCCCTGCGCGAAGACCGGCGCCTGCATGGACTGCAAATCGCCAGACACGATCTGCTGCCAGTTCCTGATCACACGCTTCTCCCGTCATGCGGGCAGGATCCACGTGATCCTGGTCAACGACACGCTGGGCTTCTGAGCTATGCGGAAACGGATAGAACGCATCCGCGCCATGGAGGAGCGGCTCAACCGCCTGCTTCAATGGCAGGGAGAGCTGGGGCGCCTGCTGGAAAGGCTGCCGCTGGTCCGTGAGGATGAGGCGGCGCTTGCCGTGTATCTCGAGAGCGCGGAATGGCGCGAGGATCTGGAGGCTGACGAGGCCGGGCTGCTCCCGGAGGGACTGGAGCGCGGCGTCCTGTCGGAGGACGGGATCTACAACGCGCTGGAAACCCAGCGGGAGCTGGAAGATGCTTTACGCAATGAATGGGAGTGATAGCATGCTGCCGAAAGACCCGATGCTGCTTCTGAGCGTGGTGAACACAAAGCTCCGGGACGCGTATGACTCACTGGACGCGCTGTGTGAGGACCTGGACGAGGACCGCAGCGCGCTGGAAGAGAAGCTCAACGCCGCGGGCTTTGCCTACGACGAGGACAGAAATCAGTTCCGATAACGCACTCAGCGGTCTGTAATAAACGATGATATGAGGAATGTACGATGAAAGACATCAAGAAAGCACTGAAAAATGATCTGTGGGTATTGCTGCTCGACCTTGTTTCCGTGAATTTTGCGTATTATCTGGCGCTTGTACTCAGAAGCCTGATTGATCGAGTTTCGGGTTCCCAAACCAGTCCGTTGGGATATTTTTTCAATACTTTCTATAAGTTTGCGCCGTGGTATACCGTGGCATGCATCATTATTTTTGCTGCATTCAAGCTCTACAACGGCCTGTGGCGATACGCCGGGATCGATGATATGAACCGGATTATCGGTGCCTCAGCTGTTTCTACAGCCGTTCAGGTTGCCGGCACGCTTTTGTTCTTTCACCGCATGCCGATAACGTATTATATGCTTGGGGCTGCATTCCAGTTTGTGCTTATCTCTTTGCCCCGGTTTATGTATCGCTTTTTCATTATGGAGAAGCGAAGGAACAATAAAAAGACCGGTAACGCTCTTGTGGTCGGTGTCAGGGAACCTGGGGTTCAGATCATGCGCATGGTTCAGGAAGGCCTTTCCTTCCGCGTGGTATGCATGGTTGACCCGGATAACAATTCCGACGGAAAGCAGATCGATGGGATCAAGGTTTACGGAAAAGATGAATTAGTGGATGTCTTAAAACGTCATGCGATCAAATGCGTTTTTCTGGCGGAGCCTGAACTTAACAATGAGTCGAGAGAAAGAATCAAGGCAATCTGTGATGAACGACATATCTTTTACCGGGATCATTCCAGCTTTTTTGATTTCTCCAGTGAGAGTGACCAGTTCACAGGTATGGAAGATGTCGTGAAGGGGCCGGAGCAAAACTGCCTGAGAAGGATTCCTTTCAGCCCTCCCGACATTTCTGAGAGTGAGATCGGTGAGGTGGTTGAAGCCCTCAAGAGCGGCTGGATTACCACCGGACCGCGTACAAAGCTCCTGGAGAGAAGACTTGCTGCCTATATTGAAACCGGAAAAACCGATGTGGATACCGAAGGAGATCAGGCGAGGTGGAACAACAGGGTCGTCTGCCTTAATTCCGCGACAGCGGCCGAGGAACTCAATTTGAGAATCCTGGGTATTGGCCCGGGGGACGAAGTCATCGTCCCCGCCTATACTTATACTGCAAGTGCGAGTGCAGCGATCCATTGCGGCGCCACTGTCAAATTCGTAGATATCCAGAAGGACGGCGACGCGGCAACACATTGCCCGGAAATGGATTATGAGGCTTTGGAAGCTGCCATTACCCCCAAAACCAAGGCGATCGTGCCCGTAGATCTCGGCGGCATTGTGTGCGACTATGACCGGATTTTTGAGATTGTCGAGAGAAATAAGCACCTTTTCCGGCCAATGAATGATTCCTCTACTCCGCTTGCGATTCTTTCCTCCCGCATTCAGAAAGGCATCGGCCGCGTGGCGATCGTATGTGACGCGGCTCATGCGCTTGGGGCGAGCCGAACGGTTGGCGGTGAAAAGAAATATGTCGGTGCAATCGCAGATTTTACCTCCTTTTCCTTCCATGCGGTCAAAAACTTTACGACTGCCGAAGGCGGAGCCTCCGCATGGAACCCGGTGAAGGATGTGGATAACGCGGAAATCTACAAGATGTATCAGCTCCTGTCTCTGCACGGGCAGAATAAGGATGCCTTGGCCAAGACCAGGATCGGCGCCTGGGAATACGATATTATCGGGCCGTGGTACAAATGCAACATGACGGACATCATGGCGGCGATCGGTCTTCGCCAGTTGGACCGTTATCTCGGATTGCTGGAACGCCGCGTCGCGATCATAAACAAGTACAACGCCGTATGTGATGAACTGGGAATTTCACATCTTGAGCATCATACGGAATCTATGGACAGCTCGAACCACTTGTTCCTGATCCGGATTCCCGGGATCGATGAGCAGCAGCGCAACAAAATCATCGAGAAGATGGCGGAACGCGGTGTGGCTACCAATGTCCACTACAAGCCGCTCCCTCTGATGACGGCGTATGGCACAGACTGCTCGGCGTATCCCAATGCCTACGATTATTATCACAATCTGATCACGCTGCCGCTGCATACACGCCTGTCGGATGAGGATGTGGATTATGTCTGTGAGACGCTGAGAGAGGTTATGAAATCTTTTTCATAAATCATCAGGGAAAAGGCTCCCTGGTGGCTGGCGCCCTGGTGTGCCGCCATCCGATGATGGCGACCGGAGGCAAGCGTGGAATTCAGGCATTCTCTTTGACTACCCGCTGACAGAGCCTGCTTCCAGCTGATCGGCAGTGATAGGAACCCAGCAAAAGTCGGCCAATAAACAAGAGGCTGCACATACAGAAACCAGCTTCGATAAAAAACCGTGGGATGTGATACCTCACATCCCACGGTTATTCTATGGCCGGAATCAGCAGCTTGCGTTTTCAGTGCGCCTGGACGCGATGACGATGGCGATGCTGACGCATGATAATGCTGCCATATCATTTATGAATCCAACAGATGCCCCGGATATGGACAGGAGCTGCGCGGTGTGCGCAGCTCCTGTCTTGTTGTTTTTTACCGGAAATCAGCGGTTGGCGTATTCCGCAGCGGAAGCGCCGGCGATGCGGCCGAAGATCACAAAGTCTGCCACAGCGTTGCCGCCGAGACGGTTGTTGCCGTGCACGCCGCCGGTGACCTCGCCCGCTGCGAAGAGGCCGGGGATCACAGCGCCGTCGGCGTCGATGACCTGGGCTGCGCTGTCGATCTTAATGCCGCCCATGGTGTGATGGACACCGGGCTGGACCTTGATGGCGTAGTAGGGAGCCTGATCCAGAGGATTGGCGAAGGAGACGCGGCCGAAGTCGGCGTCTTCCTTGGCTTCCACACAGGCATTCCACTTTTCCATGGTGGCCGCCAGAGCATCGGCGGGAGCGCCGATGGCCTCAGCCAGTGCTTCCCAGGTCTCGCCGCTCTCGGCGTAGCCCTTGCTGATATAGCCCTGGATGACATTGGAGGCGTCGCTCATGCGGCTGTCCACGATCAGCCAGGCGTAGCCGCCGGTCTGCTCAAACTCCGCCGCAGAGACCTTGTCACGGGTGGAGACCTCGTCGAAGAAACGCTCGCCCTCCTGGTTGACCAGGATCGCGCCGTCGCCGCGCAGGCCCTCGGTGATCAGCACAGCGTCGGTACCCTGTACGTGGACAGTGGGATGCAGCTGGATCTGCTCCAGATCCACGGTGTCGGCTCCGATGGCCTGGGCCATCTGGATGCCCTGGCCCTGGATGCCGGGGGCGTTGGTGGTGATGAAGCCGTCCAGCTCGGGGCGGATAGAGGCGATCATGTCATTGTTCGCGCCGAAGCCGCCGGAGGCGATGACGACAGCGGGAGCATTTACGCTGACGGTGCTGCCGTTTTCATCGGTGCAGACGATGCCGCGCACGATGCCGAGGCTGTCGCGCACGATCTCGTTGGCGGTGGTGCTCAGTAACACGGTGACACCGCGGTTCTCCAGATTCTTCTGGAGCAGAGGCACCACGTAGGCACCGACGGAGAGAGTCTTGCCGTTCTCGTCCACCGGGCGGTGGATGCGCTTGACGGAAGCACCGCCGAACTGGGCCACATTGTGCAGGATCACAGCGGGATCCAAACTGTCGAGCCAGCTGATGGCGTCCGCGCTGCGCTCGGCCAGCGTGAGGACCAGGTCAGGATTGTTGAGCCCGCCGCCGCCGATCAGCGTGTCGAGCTGGAAGAGCTCCACCGTATCGAAGTAGCCTTCGGGATTGGCCTGATACTCAGCCCACTGCTTGGCAACGATCTTGCCCAGCTCCTGAATGCGGGCGTTGTCGGGGTATTTCTCGACCTTGGCCAGCGTGCTCTCCACGCCGGCGCTCTCGCCGAATTCGTTCATATTGCGCCACTCGGTGGGCGCGGCGTTCATGCCGCCCGTGGAGCGCACGGAGTTGCCGCCCACCATGGGCTGGCTCTCCACGACGATGACGTCCATGCCCGCGTCGGCCGCGGTGATGGCGGCGGACATGCCCGCGCCGCCCGCGCCGATGACGACCACATCGGCCTCATAGACTCGGTCGCCCAGAGGCTCGGCAGCCGCCTCGTCCGCAGGGGCTTCACCGGGCACGAGCTTGGCGGGATCAATGCCGCCGGCCGCCAGGGCCGCGCCAACGGCTTCCTTGATGGCAGCCGAGGTGATGGTGGCGCCGGAGACATCATCCACGTCCAGGCTCTGGGCAGCGATGATCGCGGCAGGGAGCTTTTCGACAGCGACGGAGCCGATGCCCTCGGTCTCCTCATGGGAAGTCACTTCAATGGAGTAGATATGGCTTGCGTCGGCGACGACTTCCACGTTCACATCGCCGTTGCGTCCGGCGCCGGTGCCGGTGAAGGTATCGGCCTGGGAGGAGTACTCCGCCGGGGCGATGGCTGCGGCGTAGTCCGCCGCGGAGGTGCCGGCGATACGGCCGAAGACGATGAAGTCACACACGGCGTTGCCGCCCACACGGTTGCCGCCGTGGATGCCGCCGGTGGTTTCGCCGCAGGCGAAGAGACCGGGGATCACAGAGCCGTCGGTGTCGATAACCTGAGCCTGGGTGTCGATCTTGATGCCGCCCATGGTGTGGTGGATGCCCGGGGCGATCTTGATGGCGTAGTAGGGAGCGGTGGAGATGTCGATCATGCTGACCGCGCTGCGGCCGAAGTCCTTATCTTCACCGGCCTCGACAGCGGCGTTCCAGTTCTCCATGGTTTCCACGAAGTTTCCGATCGCGTCGCCCTCCAACCCGAGGTTCTTCGCCAGCTCCTCATAGGTCTTGCCGGAGATGGCGTAGCCGCCGTCAATGAACTTGTGGGTCAGCGCCACTTCGTCCACCAGGCCCTGGTCGAAGACGATGAAGGCGTAGGCGCCGGGCTGCTTGAGCTCGGCCTGGGAGACCACGTCGCGTCCGGCCATGTCATTGACAAAGCGCTTGCCCTCGGCATTGACCAGGATGGCGCCGTGGCTGCGCACGGACTCGGACACCAGCAGACCGTTCTGCTGGATGACGGTGGGATGCAGCTGGATCTGCTCCATGTCCACGGTGTCGGCGCCGACGGCCTGTGCCATCATGATGCCGTCGCCCTGGGCGCCGGAGTGGTTGGTGGTGACGGCGTCAGCCAGGGAGGGATCGTAGCTCGCCATCAGCTCGAAGTTGGAGCCGAAGCCGCCGGTGGCCAGCACCACGGCCTTGGCGTTGATGGTGTAGATGTGCTCGTCGTCTTCGGCCTTGATGCCGCAGGCGCGGGAGCCGCTCATCAGGATCTCGGTGGCCTTGGTGTTGATCCTGATCTCAATGCCAAGCTGCTCGGCGTAGGCGCTGAGCTTCTCCACCAGATAGCTGCCCACGGGGCGGCCGTCCTCGGGCTTGTGCAGATATTTGTGCTCCGTTCCGCCGGTGGCAGCCACCTTGGTCAGCGGCGCGCCGATGGAGTCGAGCCAGTCAACGGCCTCAGCGCTGTTCTCGGCCAGGGTCTGCACCAGATCGGGGTTGGCCAGATCGTGGCCCAAACGCAGGGTGTCGGCGACGAAGTTTTCAACGGTGGAATCGGTGAGACCCAGCTCGGCCTGCACCTTGGTCTCGGCCGCGTTCATGCCGCCCTCGGCGCGCAGGCTGTTGCCGCCGATGATGGGCATCTTCTCCAC
This sequence comes from uncultured Clostridia bacterium, assembly GCA_946410505.1. The sequence continues at coordinate 13,979 of CAMKAP010000008.1, read as the reverse complement.
GACCAGGACCTTCGCGCCCTGCTGGGTGGCGCGCACGGCAGCGGTCAGACCGGCACCGCCTGCGCCGACCACGACCACATCGCAGTCAAGGGTCTCTTCGGTCTTCTCAGCCGGTGCGCCGGCGTTTTCGGGCTCCACCTCAAACACAGCGGGATCCAGACCGGCCTTGTTCAGCGCTTCGCGGATGCCGTTCTTGATGGCGGTGCTGGTGACGGTAGCGCCGGAGATGTCGTCCACCAGCAGAGAATTGGCAGCGACGATGGCGGCGGGCAGCTTCTCCACGGCGACGGAGCCGATGCCGACGGTCTCGTTCTGCTCCAGGACCTGAACGTCATAGATGCGCTCGGCGTCCGCGGTGACCTGCGTGACCACGGGACCGTCAATGCCGTTGTAGGAGCCGGTCTCGGTGATCGCGTCTGCCGGGATCTCGACAGGCTCTGCGGGGGCGGCGGGCTCGGCCGGCGCTTGCGCGGCTGCGGTCTCCTCTGCGGGCGCGGCAGCGATATAGCCCAAGACGGCGGGATCAAAGCCGCCCTCCGTCAGAGCGTCGGCCACGGCGGCCTTGATGGCCTCGGAGGTGATGGACGCGCCGGAGACGTTGTCCACCGCCAGACTGTTGGCCTCGACGATGGCAGCGGGCAGCTGGTCCACGGCCATGGTGCCGATGCCCTCGGTCTCCTCATGGGCTGTGACGGTGACGCCGGCGATGGTGCTGCCGTCGGTGACGACCTCCACCGCCACATCGGCGTTGCGGCCGGGCGCGGTGCCGGTCAGCGTGACGGCACCCTTGGGGGGCGCGCTGGCGACGGCGCTGGAAATAAGGCTGATGATCAGCGCCGCGACAAGAAACATGCCGCAGCTTGCGCCGATGATATCCAGCAGTTTTTTGTTCTTCTTCATGTCTTCCTCCCGAACTTGTTTTTGAATAAATCCATGCGGGACAAACTTAAATCTATATTAACGGATTCCCCTGTGAATTGCAAGATGAAGTTACAGAAATGTGTCAAATCACGACGGGATGAACTGCCAGCTTTTTCGGGCGCCAGCGAGGCGGCAGAAAAATCCGAGGACAGCCGCGCAAGGCTGTCCTCAGTCGATTTCCAATATGTATTTTCCGCAGGCGTTGATGAGGGTGGTGTCCCCATACTGCAGGACGCGGGGCTGCCGTGAGCCGTAGCTCAGGTGGATGTGCCCGTGCACCAGATAGCGGGGCTTCCACTTGTCCAGCAGAGGCAGAAAAGCCTCGAAGCCCCGGTGGGTGATATCGTCCAGATCGCCGTAGCCGCGCACCGGGGCATGAGTCAGCACAATGTCCACGCCTCCGGCCCGGCGGATCTTCCAGCCCAGCTTCCGGATGCGGCGCTGCATCTGGCGTTCGGTGTACTGATGGGGCCCCTTGTTGTACATGGGGCAGCCGCCCAGCCCCAGAATGCGCAGCCCGTTTATCTTCACGAGCTTCCCGTCAATGCAGTCGCAGCCCTCGGGCGGGTTGCTCTCGTATCGTCCGTCGTGGTTGCCGTGGATGTAGAGCACAGGCCGGTTTGCCATGGTGACCAGAAAGCTCAGATACTCCGGCCTCAGGTCCCCGGCGGCGAGGATCATGTCGATACCCGCCAGCCGTCCGGGACGGTAATAGTCCCAGAGATACTTATCCTCTTCATCGGAGCCAAGCAGGATCTTCACAGCTGCGGCGCCTCCTTTTCAGGTGGGAGACTGTCCGCGTAGACGCCAAGCAGACGCACCGTGTCCCGGGACATGGGCAGGATCTTGTCAAAGCCCGGGATTTCGCCCTCCACATTGTCGCAGAGCCAGTCCATCTTCATGATCTGCTCCGGAGAGAGCGATTCCTCGCCTTTCCAGCGCAGAAGCCCGGACTGGTCATACATCTCCATGCGGAAGGGACGCACGGAGCCCGCGGCAAAGTCCCGTTTGAGGATCGTGCCCAGGGCGCGCACGGCGGGGGGCAGCGCCTCACCCAGATGCAGGTCGATCACGCCGCTGTCCATGCCCCAGTAGTAGTGAGTGGAGCGGCTGCGCTCAATATCCGCCCAGGCCCCACTGAAAATGCTGTTGACGATCAGCTCGTAGAGCTTGCCCCATTCCCAGATGGGAGTGGCCAGGGGAATCCGGCTGCCGTCGCTGCCGATCATGTAGGTGCCGAGCTCCAGCGCGCTGCGAGAAAAGCCAGGACGCACCACGTCCCGGTTGGAGAAAACGTGCACGCCGCGCTCCGTCAGCTCCTGCACGGCGTTGCCGTCGGTGCAGGTCCAGCGCAGCAGGATCTTTGCACCGGGATTGGTCGCCCGCGCTCCCAGCGCGAAGGCGTTGATATCCGCCGGTACGCCGTAGATCGGGCTGTAGGCCACATAGCCGATGGGCGAGTCTCCCGCCATGATGCCGGCGATAACACCAGCGATGAACTTGGCTTCATAGTTTCGCGTGTAGTATGTGCGCACGCCTGTATAGGGCTTCGACAGGGCGCAGCACAGGATCTTCAGCTCCGGATGCAGCGCAGCGGCCTTGCGGCAGTCGGCTGCCATGGCGGGGGTGGTGGCGAAGACCAGATCGGCCCCGTTTTCTCTGGCCCGCTCGATCGCGGCAAGATAATCATGGTTGTAGGCGTGCTCCACCCGGATGTGTACCCGCTCGCCCATGACCTGCTCCAGATAGCGCCGCCCCTCGTCGTGGGCGCGGGTCCAGGCGCTGGTTTCCGGATCAAAGGCATAGAGAAAGGCAATGTCGATCCGGTCGCTGTGGGTCACGCGGCGCAGCCGCTGCAGCACGCTCTGCCCCTTGACCTCGGGTTCGGTGCTCACAGGGATGGCCGCGCTCTCTGCCTTGGCGGCAATGTCCGGCCAGATGCGGTCCAACTGCTGATACAGCTGTGGCGCCGTCAGATCCCGCAGGGAAGAGAAGGCATAGAGATCCAGCCAGCCCAGCAGCGCCTCGGCGGCAGTGATCTCGGGATTGCGGGGAGAGCATTTGGCGTAGGCGCTCTTGAAGAAGGTAAAGCCGGAGGCAAAGCGGCGGCGCTCCTCCTCAGTCCAGGTGTGGTCCTGCTCAAAGCCGAGAGCTGCCTGCAGGCGGCTGTAGTCGCCCAGACGGCGAAACTCCACGCCGTAAAGGCGGGAGAGCGCGTAGAAGGCCATGAACTCGTAGTAAAGACGCACGGATTCGTCGTCGCTGTACTGGGGAATCAGACGGGTGACCGTGGCGGGGACGGTGGGCGCGTCGTAGCTCATGAGGACGCTTGCCCGCTTGTTGCCCTCCTGGACGTAAAAGCGCCCGTAATACTCATAGCACTTGATGGGGTCCCGAATGCCTTCGCTGCCGAGATGGGCATCGCACAGGGCGATCCACTTGGTGGAAAACTCGCTCCCCACAGGCAGCAGCGGCATGAAGTTCCCAGCCAGGGCGAAAACGCGCCCGGCGGTCTTGGTGCCGGCAATCAGCTCACACGGCACGTTCACGAGGCCCAGATCGGCCTGCCCGACGAGGGGGACGCCCTGGGTCAGCTCATCGAGCACAGGGGGATAGGGCGGGCGGCCGTGGGAGACCGCATTTTTATAGTAACGCTGCCCTGCCTTGAGGGCGGCGGCGTATTGTTCCATTGCTTCGTTTGCCATAGGAGATCCTTTCCTTACAGGTATTGTTCCGGGACAGAGCCGGCATTATTGCGTGCCTCCTGCCCTCCGGACGGCGCGGCGCAGCAGCAGCGCATAGATGAGGATGGAGGCACAGGTGGTGACCGCAATGGCGCCGGCGCCGGCGATGAAGAGCGGAGAGCCGGGATCGTCGGCCGCCGCGCCCATAAGGGCGTAGCTGACCATCACAGGGATCAGCCCCACGAGAGAGCCGCTCAGGTAGGGGCCGAAGGGCATATTCGTAGCACCCATATAGATGCTCGCCACGGTCAGCGGTGTGCTGGCCACCCGCAGGAACATGGCGGTGAGAAAGCCTCTTCCCAGACGAAGTTTTTCGAGATTTGCCAGCTTCGGATATTTGGCCCGGAGCCTGCGTGCCACCGGCGTTCCCAGACTTTTGCCCACAAAGTAGGGCGCCGTGACCATGATGGCCGCGCCGACCGTATTGAGGAGCAAGGCGACGGGGAAGGGGAACATGACGCCGTCAGCGGCATAAAGGACGCCGGAGTGCATCACAAAGTCCAGACTTTTCAGGCAGAAGAGCCCAAGCATGATGAAGGCTGCCAGCAGCGGCTCCTCGGGCGTATAGTCCAGCAGCTGCCGCACGGTCAGATTCCCATGGTTTACGATGAAAAGAGCGATAACTGCCGCCCAGACGCACAGCAATGCCGCACTCCACAGCCATTTTCCTTTGCCTTCCGCTATCGTCATGGAAAATCCTTTCTCACAGTTCCTGTTCTTCGCAGACACTATACTGCACCCGGCCGGATTACGCAAGGCTTTTGCCCGTTTTTTTCGGATTGACTCCCTCGGCGGGAACCAGTCAAATATTCTTCTTTTCAAGCGGAACAAACTGTGATAAATTAATTCAATAACGAAAAACAAAAGGGGGGATCGCCGTGGAGGCCAGACTGAGCCGGATCGACCGGGGGGAGATGCTGCGTTATCTGATGTGGCACGGCGAGGCGATCCCGGAGGAGCTCGGCGAGCAGCTCCGGCAGGGCGAGGAACGGCTGCTGGAAGCGGCGTCGCCCAGAGTCGTGTGGCGTGTGTTCGATTACCAGCCCGGTGAGCCTCTTGGCGGAACGGATTTTCGCCCGGAGGGGGAGGAGCTGCGCGCTTTCCTCTCGGGCTGCGATCAGGTGATCCTCCTGGCCGCCACGCTGGGGGACGGACCGGACCGGCTGCAGCGGCAGCTGCGGCTGCGGAATATGAGTGAAGCGCTGATCCTGGACGCGGCGGCCTCTGCCGCGGTGGAAAATGTTTGCGACAATCTGTGCGCCGATCTGGCGGAAGCTTTCGCGCCGCGCTTTCTGACCGAGCGCTACAGCCCCGGCTACGGGGATTTCCCCCTGAGCCAGCAGATCTGGTTTTTCCGCCTGCTGGACATGAACCGGCGTCTGGGAGTCTGTCTCAATGAAAGCGGTCTCATGGTGCCGCAGAAGACGGTGACGGCGGTGGTCGGCGTCGCCGATACGCCGCGGGCAAAACGCCCCACGGGCTGCGAGTGCTGCGCGCTCGCCGAAAAATGCGCATTCCGGAAGGAGGGAAAACGCTGTGGAACATGAGATCATCCTGCTGGATGGGGCCATGGGCACCATGCTCCAGAGTGCCGGCCTTCCCATGGGCCTGCCTCCGGAGGTCTGGAACCTGACCGCGCCGGAGGTGGTGGCGGATATTCAGCGCCGCTATGTGGAAGCGGGAAGCCGGGTGCTCTACACCAACACCTTCGGCGCAAACCGGCTCAAGACCGCCGGCTGCGGGTATACGGTGGCGGAGCTGGTGGCGGGCGGCGTGCGCTGCGCCCGGATGGCCGCCGGGGACGCTTCTGTGCGTGTCGCGCTGGACATCGGCCCCGTCGGCCAGCTTCTGGAGCCGCTGGGCACGCTGCGCTTTGAGGAGGCCTACGAGTTGTTTCGGGAGCAGGTCATTGCCGGCGCGGATGCCGGGGCGGACCTGATCGTGATCGAGACCATGAGCGACCTCTACGAGGTCAAGGCCGCAGTGCTGGCGGCGAAGGAAAACAGCACGCTGCCCGTCTGGGTCACCATGACCTTTGAACGGAACGGACGCAGCTTCGTGGGGGCGACTGTCCCCGCCATGGCGCTGACACTGGACGGACTGGGCGTGGACGCCATGGGCTTCAACTGCAGCCTCGGTCCGCGCGAACTGCTGCCCCTGGTCCGCGAGCTTCGTCAGTGGACGGACAAGCCCCTGATCCTCAAGCCCAACGCGGGCCTGCCGGACCCCGCCACCGGGGAGTACGCCATGACCGCGGCCTCCTTTGCCCGGGAAATGGCGGCGGCGCTTCCCCTGGGCGTGGAGATGATGGGCGGCTGCTGCGGCACCAGGCCCGACTTTATCCGCAGTCTCCGCGATTCCCTGCAGCGAGATGCGGACCCGGCGCCTGCCCCTGTGCGCAGGCACGGCGTGTGCTCCGGGCGGCTTGCCGTGGGGATGGAGGGCGTGCGCGTCATCGGCGAGCGCATCAACCCCACCGGGAAAAAGCGCTTCCAGCAGGCGCTGCGGGAAAACGACATCGACTATATTGTGCAGCGCGGCATCGAACAGCAGGATGCCGGCGCGGACATTCTGGACGTGAACGTGGGCCTGCCCGGAGTGGACGAGCCGACGATGATGGTGCGGGTGGTCAAGGCTCTGCAGAGCGTGTGCGATCTGCCCCTGCAGATCGACTCCTCGGACCCCGCCGCCATCGAGGCGGGGTTGCGGGCCGTGAGCGGCAAGGCCATTGTCAATTCGGTCAACGGTCGGCCCGAGGTGCTGGAGGCCATCCTGCCTCTGTGCAAAAAGTACGGCGCGGCGGTGGTGGGCCTTTGCATGGACAAACAGGGGATTCCCGCCGACTGGCAGGGCCGTGTGGCCATCGCCCGGCGCATCCTGGATGCGGCGCTCGCCTGCGGGATTCCAAAGGAGGACGTGTATATCGACTGCCTGACGCTGACGGTGTCCGTCCAGCAGGAGCAGGCGAGGGAGACACTGCGGGCGCTCCGCTATGTGAAGGAGGAGCTGGGCCTGCATACGGTGCTGGGTGTGAGCAACATCTCCTTCGGCCTGCCCGCCAGAGAAAACATCACCATCAGCTTTCTGACCCAGGCGCTGTATGCCGGGCTGGATCTGCCCATCGTGAATCCCAATCAGAGCGCCGTCATGGACGCCGTTGTTTCTTTCCGGGTCCTCTCCGGTGAGGATCATAACAGCGAAGCCTATATTGGCTGCTTTGCTTCCCGGGAGGAGAAAAAGCCCAGTGCTGCTGAGAGCGGCATGAGCATCAACGACGCGATCCTGCGCGGCCTCGGCGGCGAGACGGCGCGGCTCACGGTCAAGGCGCTGATGGAGCGGGACGAGCTCTCCGTCATCAACGACCTGCTGATCCCGGCGCTGGACCGGGTGGGCGAGAAGTATGAGAAGCAGGAGATCTTTCTCCCGCAGCTTATCTCCGCGGCCAACGCCGCCTGCGAGGGCTTCGAACTCATCAAGGCCCGCATTGCACGGCGCGGCGGCGAGAGCGTGTCCAAAGGAAAGATCATCCTTGCCACCGTGCAGGGGGACATCCACGATATCGGCAAGAATATCGTGCGCGCAGTGCTGGAAAACTACGGCTACACGGTCATCGACCTGGGGCGGGATGTGCCGGTCCAGACTGTGGTGGACGCAGCCATCCGGGAAAACGTGCGCCTGGTGGGCCTCTCGGCGCTGATGACCACCACGGTGGTGAGCATGCGCGATACCATTGCCGCCCTGCGCCGCAGCGGCCATGACTGTAAGATCATGGTGGGCGGCGCGGTGCTGACGGAGGACTACGCCGCGCAGATCGGCGCGGATTACTATGCCAGGGACGCCAAGCAGAGCGTGGACATCGCCAGAAAGGTGCTGGGATAAATGGAAAAGAAGAGCAAATTCTGGGATTCCCTGTGTGATCCGGCGCTGAGGCCCTTTGCCGTGGAGCTGGACAGTCCGGCAGGCCCCGAGGTGGCGGCTTTCCTGGCCGGCGCCCGCGAGCTGCAGGCGCACGGCGCGGACCTGATCACCGTGGCCGACTGCCCGATGGGCCGGGTGCGCGCAGACGCGGGTATCATGGCCTGCAAGCTGCGCCGCGAACTGGGGATGGAGACCCTTCCCCACATGAGCTGCCGTGACCGCAACTGGATCGCGGTGCAGTCCCTGCTCTTCGGCTTCGTGGCCGAGGGGATCGAGAACATGCTCCTCGTGACCGGCGACCCGGTGCCGCCGGAATACCGGGAGGAGGCCCACGGGGTCTATCACTTCAACTCCCGGGAGCTTTTGAGCCGGGTACAGGGACTTGGCCTGCCGCTGCGGCTTTTCGCGGCGCTGAACGTGAACGCCCGCAATTTCGAGGTGGAGCTGAAGCTTGCGCAGCAGAAAGAGGAAAACGGCGCGGTGGGCTTTTTGACCCAGCCGGTCCTCTCCGCGCGGGGGCTTGAAAACCTCCGGCAGGCAAGGGAGCACCTGCGGGGGAAGCTGCTGGGCGGCATCATGCCCATCGTGTCCCAGAGAAACGCGATCTTTTTGCAGCGGGAGGTCCATGGTGTGGTGGTGGACGACAGCATCATCGACCGCTATGAGGGGGCAGACCGCGCCCGGGGCGAGGAGCTGGCCGTGGAGATCTCCGTCGACGCCGCCCGGGTCATGCGCGCTCTGGTGGACGGATACTATCTCATGACGCCCTTCGGCCGCACCGGACTTGTATGCCGGATCATGGAAACGATCCGGTCAGATGCATAGAAAAGCAGCCCGCACGCCTGTGCGGGCTGCTTTCGTATTCATGGGGTCAGGCTGCAAAGGGGGCCACGTCACTGATCTGCGCGTTGCCTTCCAGATCGGCGTACACGGTGACGAAGGCGTAGCCGCTCTCACCGCCGTCCACGGGCGTGGACTCGCAGAAGAAGCAGTAATTGGTGCCGGAGACGAGCTGCGTGGCCACGAGGCCGATGGGCCGAAATCCCATGCCGGTGTAGCCTTCCATGGCCTTATCAAAGATGGCCTGCAGTTCCTCGGTCACAGCGGGGGCCTCACACTGGCTCCAGCCGCCCATGCTGTCGCTGATGTTGGTGGCGACGCCGGAGTCGGTCACATCCAGCACGCTCACGTTGCCCTGCGTATCCTCATAGAGCTTCACAATGGCATAGGTTTCCACGGGATCGGCGGTTACGGGAGCTACACGGCACAAAAGCGCGTGATTGCGGCCCGCGACGACCTGCGTGCCCAGATAGAGGACAGGGGTGTAGCGGCTGCCCAGCAGCTTCTCCGTTGCCTTTGCCAGCAGTTCCTGCGCTTCCACGGTCAGCGCGACGCTCTCGGCGGGGGTCCAGCCGCCCAGAAGGGAGGTGGAACTCTCCTCGGCGGGGGCTTCCTCGGCGGCGGGCTGTTCGGCGGCGGGCTGTTCGGCGTTCTTCTGCCCGCAGGCGGCCAGACTCAGCAGCATGGCGGCGCAGAGAAACATAAGGATCATTTTCTTCATATTATTCAACCTCTTTTCTTAAAAATGTTTCTATCGACTTTGGTATGGCTGTACCTTCGTACATTTCTTGATACGAAGCCATGGCGCGTATGGCCGACCGCCACGGTTCCGTCCTGCATCAGGCCTCCTGCCTGTCGCATCTTCTCCGCAGCGCCTTTCCAGCGCTGAGCAGCAGCCAGCCCAGCAGCAGCACCAGCGGGATCATGAACAGGATGGTATAGAACACGCCGATTCCCAGCGTTGTATAGCCTGCGGTCTCCGGCATCCAGCCGAACCAGCCGGCCGGAGCGGCATAATTCAGAAAGGGGTAGGGGGCCGTCATGTCTCCGCGGCCCCAGCGAAGCCCGAGCGCGCCGAGAATAAAGATAAAGAGCAGCCACAGAAAGGGCGGGATCGCGGCAAGAAGCACATGCCCTCCGCGCCAGGGATAGTCCCGGTCATGCAGCAGAAAATCTGTGATGGTCAGCGTCGGCGTGATCAGGTGCAGGCACAGGCTCGCGTAATGGTCCTGGCGGTAGGCGGCGCCGATGCCGCCCGGCATGATCGGGCCGAGCACCAGCAGATACACCAGAAAGGTCAGAAAAATGGAGACGGCAGCCATGTATTTCCAGAACCGCAGAGCGCGCTGCTTCTGAGGAGGAGAGAGCAGCTGCAGCAGAACGACAAGCGCCGTAAACACATTGGAAAGCTGCGTGAAAAACGTAAAGCCGATAGGCCAGTGCAGCAGCATGAGGATGGCGTAGCCGGTGGAGAGAAGGATGCCGATACGAAGAAAAATGCTTTGTTTTGGTGTGGAATTCAAGGGAAAATCGACCTCATTCGGATGAAACAAATTGCTTTTTTCCAAGTATAGCCGCCAAAAACGCCACTGTCAAGCCGAAGCTTTTTCGCGGATAACGATTTCAAATTGTGTTTCTCCTCTGATTGTGATACAATAAAATAGTAGAAAAAACGTACAGATACCGGTATTCGAAGGCATATGCTTTCGCAGCATGGCGTCTGTACGATACTTCGGATCGGAGAAAAAGCAATGAAGTATGATTATCTGATCGTCGGCGCAGGACTGTACGGCGCAGTGTTTGCGCAGGAAGCGAAAAAGGCCGGGAAATCGGTCCTCGTCATCGACAAGCGGCCGCATATCGCAGGCAATGTCTACACCGAGGACGTGGAGGGAATTCATGTCCACAAGTACGGCGCGCATATTTTCCACACTAACAATAAGAAAGTCTGGGACTATGTGACGCAGTTTGCCGTGTTCAATCGTTTTACCAACTCTCCTGTGGCGAACTACAAGGGCGAACTGTATTCGCTCCCCTTCAACATGTATACCTTCAACAAAATGTGGGGTGTGGTGACGCCCGACGAGGCCGCTGCAAAGATCGCTGAACAGCGCATGGAAATCATCGGCGAGCCCCGGAATCTGGAAGAGCAGGCCATCTCTCTGGTGGGCCGGGACATTTTCGAAAAGCTTGTGAAGGGCTATACCGAAAAGCAGTGGGGCCGTGACTGCAAAGATCTACCCGCCTTCATCATCAAGCGCCTGCCTGTGCGTCTGACCTTTGACAACAATTACTTCAACGCCTTCTATCAGGGCATCCCCATGGGCGGCTACACCAAAATGGTGGCCAACATGCTGGAGGGGATCGAGGTACGACTGGGTGTGGACTATCTGGAGAATCGGGAAGAGCTGGACAGGCTTGCCGAGCGCGTGGTCTACACCGGCCCCATCGACGCGTTTTTCGGCTTCCGGCTGGGAACACTGGAATACCGCAGCGTCCGTTTTGAGACGGAACTGCTGGATATTCCCAATTTCCAGGGCAACGCCGCCGTCAACTACACCGACCGGGAGACGCCCTGGACGCGGATCATTGAACACAAGTGGTTTGAGTTCGGTAAAGACGACGAGGGGAAGGAGCTGCCGAAGACGGTGATCTCCCGCGAATTTTCCTCCGAGTGGAAACCTGGCGACGAGCCCTACTACCCTGTAAACGATGCGAAAAACGGCTCTCTCTACGCTGCGTATAAGAAGCTGGCCGAGCAGGAAAAACAGGTGATCTTCGGCGGCCGTCTGGGCGAATACAAGTACTACGATATGGATGCCGTGATTGCCGCCGCGCTGGAGGTGAGCGAAAAAGAGCTGCGGTGAAGGAGCGGTCGGGAGGAACTGACAGACAAAACCCTTCGGGTCGATTTTGCTTCGGCCCGAAACGGGCGGAACGGAGGTAATTCACATGAAATACACTGCGGCAGTGATCACAGTGAGCGACAAATGCTCCCGTGGGGAGCGGACGGATACCAGCGGCCCGGCGGTGAAGGCCATGCTGGAGGAGGCGGGCTTCGACGTGGTGTATACAGGCCTTGTCCCGGACGAGAGCGAGCAGATCCGCGCGGAGCTCATACGCTGCGCGGACGAAAGAAAGATCGGTCTTGTCATGACCACGGGCGGCACCGGCTTCTCTCAGCGGGACGTGACGCCGGAGGCCACCCTCGCCGTCATTGAGCGCGAAACCCGCGGCATCCCGGAGGCCATGCGATACGCGAGTCTCCAAATCACGCCCCGCGGCTGCCTTTCCCGCGCGGCGGCGGGAATTCGCGGCAAGACCCTCATTGTCAATCTGCCCGGCAGCGAGAAAGCCGCACGCGAGAACCTGGCGGCAGTCATCGAGGCCATCGGCCACGGTATGGAGATGCTCTATGCCGAGGGCTCCACAGACCATGCCCACAATCACCATGGGTAAGAGGCAAAGCAGAGAGAAGGGGAGTGTATGAGAGCGATCTGTGTGGACCGGGAGAAACAGGCGCTGGAGCAGACGGTGGCCATCTGCCGCATCCTGCCGCAGGTGCAGGATGTCCAGGGTTTTGCCTCCACGCAGGAGGCGCTGGACTGGGCGTACACGCACCCGGTAGATTTGGCGCTGCTGGATCTGGACCTTCCCGATCTGGACGGGCTTCGTCTGGCACAGAAACTCCGGGAAGAAAAGCCGGAGACGGCGATCCTCTTTATGAGCGATTCACAGCTTGTGCCGACGGAGCTTTTTTCCGTTCACCCCGCAGGCTGTCTTCTCAAGCCCGTCAACCGGGAGAGTCTGGCAGCGGAGGTGTCCTACGCCTTCGACGTCCATCAGAAAAACGCGACGCTGCATATTTCTGTGCAGACCTTCGGCAGCTTCGTGGTGGCGGTGGACGGCGTCTCGGTCGCGTTCCGGCGCGCCAGGGCCAAAGAGGTGCTGGCCTATCTGGTGGACCGGCAGGGCGGTAGCGTTTCCCGCGCGCAGATCTTTGCCGCGCTCTGGGAGGATGAGACCTACGACAGGGCCAGGCAGAAGCAGCTGGACGTGATCGTGCGCAGCCTATGCGATACGCTGGATGAGTACGGCATCGGCGAGATCCTGGAGCGAAAGCGCGGCTTCATGCGCATCCGGCCGGAGATGATGGACTGTGATATGTTCCGCTTCCTGAAGGGGGACCCGGAGGCGGTCAATTCCTACCGGGGCGAATATATGAGCTCCTATTCCTGGGCGAGCCTTACCGAAGCCTTCCTCACAGACCGGAGAGAGCGCATCTGATGGGATCAGAGCCCGGATTGAAAATCTTAAGAAATCCAAAGATTATGCGAATTTGTCGAATCTACTCTGAAAGCGTTACAATTTGCTGGACATTTGTTGGGCATAGCGTGTTATAGTAAACCCGGGAATTGGGAAAGACACCGGTTCAATCCAGAAAAAGAAAAAATTTCAAAAAAATCGGCCAGCTTCCCGAATCCGTCGTATTAATAGACGAAGAACAAAAAGCCGGAAAAAAGAAAGGCTAATTGTTCAGGGCCGGTGAAGGCCCGATGTAAATTGTAAACACGGAAGAATTCAGACAGAGAAGGATCGTTTTGATGTCGGTTTTCGATCATCGCCCACCCTTCCTTGAAGCGTTCTTTTGTGAATATATTAAGGAGGATATTTACAATGGCAGATGAAGTGAAAGTCACCCCTATCAGCGACGCTGAGGTTGAAGAAGTTTCCGGCGGCGGCAAGACCTGGAGAGATTACGCAAAGGGCACCTATGTCAAGGTTGGCGATCATATCGTTTACACCGTGGCTGCTGGCGACGTCCTGTCCGGCATTGCTCCTCGTTTCGGTGTTACCGTTCAGAACATCGTTGACTGGAACGGCATCAAGGATCCCAACTTCATTATGGCTGGTCAGAAGCTGGTCATCTACGCCCGCATTCTTCGCTGATCACTGAAAACAGTTTTGCCCCCGCTGTCTTGGACAGCGGGGGCATTTCCATTCTTCCGTCTTTTCCTTTCCCGGGAAAAAGGACTTGCTTTCCGTATCGGATTGTGGTATGCTTCCAGCGTTGCCTGCGGGCAATACAATTGAAAAAGGTGTCTCTTGCCAACCACCTGAAAAAAACAAGGAGAAGTTTACCCATGAAAAAATTCGCATCCGAGTTCCGCAGTTTGCTGCACACCGTTCACCCGCTGATTGCTTCGCTGCTGATTCTCTCTGTTGTGGGGATGAATCTGCTGGCCAACAAGAGCATCGACACCGGCGTGGAATGGCTGGCGCTGGACTGCGGTATTTTGTTTTCCTGGCTCACTTTCCTGTCGATGGACGTTCTGACTCACTGCTACGGTCCCCGGGCCGCAACGGGCATGTCCGTGGCGGCGCTGCTTACGAACCTGTTGATGGCGCTGGTGTTCTTCCTGGCCAGCCGCATCCCCGGCGTCTGGGGCGAGAGCTTTGTGGACGGGAGCGAGGCCGTCATCAACACCGCCCTGGACAGCACCTTCGGCGGGACCTGGTTTATCATCCTGGGCAGTTCCATCGCCTTCCTGGCCT
>CAMKAP010000007.1 GCA_946410505.1 uncultured Clostridia bacterium | reverse complement strand
CTTCTCCTCGTCGACGGTTACTTCCTCGTCGACCTTCTTCTCCTCGTCGACGGTCACTTCCTCGTCGACCTTCTTCTCCTCGTCGACGGTTACTTCCTCGTCGACCTTCTTCTCCTCGTCGACGGTCTCTTCTTCGTCGACGTTCTCTTCCTCGTCGACCTTATCATCATCTTCTATGACGATGTCGAGAGAGAGGCTGTCTCCGCCCTTCTCCAATTCCTGGTCGTCCGTCTGCCCGGGTTCTTCGTTGTTATCCGGCGGCAACACGCCCTCGGCCGCAAAGGCCGTAACGGAGATGCTGAAAACCATGGCGAACGCCAGCAGGATCGCTAACAACCTGGAGCACAATTGTTTCATCGCATTTCCTTCCTTCTTCATTTCTTTCAGCAGGTCACAGCGGCGGAAAGCCGCTGTGACCCGCTGTAGCTTACGTTCAGATCAGCTTGCCCTCAGCGTCAAAGCTGTAGCGTCCGGCGGGCTTCAGGCCGTTGGTCTTGCTGACATAGTAGCTGCCGTTGACCACGAGTTCGCAGGAACTCTTCACGTAGTAGAAGTCCTCGCCGATCTGGATCAGACCCGCATAAGTCTTGACACCGTTGACATAGTAGATCTTCTTGCCGCCGACGTCGGTAATGCCGTCGAACAGCTGGAGGACGCCGTTTGCATCGAAGGTGTAGATCTTGCCGGACGCGAACGGGACCACCGTACCGTCAGCCTTGGTGAAGCTGAGGTTGTTGGTGTTGCTGACGGCATAGTCGCAGTTGCTGGCGACGACACCGGAGCCGTTGATGTAGTAGTAGCTGCCGTCCACGAGGATCAGGCCGAGGTTCTGCTGCATGACGTCCTTGACGTAGTAGCGCAGAACACCCTCATCGTCCTTCTTGAAGCCGGTAAAGCCGCCGTCATTGGGAACGATCATTTTGCCTTCCGCATCGAACTGGTAGCTGCCGGCGGCCATCAGGCCGTTGGTCTTGCTGACGTAGTACTTGCAGTTCTTGACGACCGTGCAGTTGCTCTTGACGTAGTAGTAGTCCTCGCCGACCTTGATCAGACCGCCATAGGTCTTGATGCCGTTCTGATAGTAGTAGGTCTGGCCGTCGGCGTCCACGAAGCCGTCATTGAGCAGCATCACGCCGTTTTCATCGAAGGAGTAGGTCTTCTGGTACTCGAAGACGGCCGTGGATCCGTCAGCCTTGGTGTAGCTCAGGTTGTTGGTCTTGGTAATGGCATAGTCCCTGCCGCTGATCACGACGCCGGAGCCGTTGACATAGTAGTAGTTGTCGCCGACCTTCACAACGCCGGTGCCCTTCTGGACAGCGCCGTCCACGTAGTAGCGCAGGACGCCGTTTTCATCGCGGGCGATGCCGTTCTTGGTATCCATGACGAGCTTGCCATCCGCGTCGAAGCTGTACACGCCCGCGGGCAGCATGCCGTTGGTCTTGCCAACGTAGTAGCTGCGGCCCTTGACGACCGTGCAGTCGCTCTTGACGTAGTAGTAGTCCTCGCCGATCCGGACCAGGCCGGCATAGGTCTTGGCGCCGTACACGTAGTAGTAGGTAACATTGCCGTCGTCCACGAAGCCGTTGAGGAGCTTGATCCTGCCGTCGGCATCAAAGCTGTACTTGCTGCCGGAGACGAAGTTGTGGGCGCCATCCTCGTCCGTGTAGAACTGATCGTTTACCTTGGTCACGGTGTAATCGCGATCCTTGACCATGCTGTTGTCCGTCTTGAAGTAGTAGTAGTCGCTGCCGTCGGTCACGAGACCCGGGTGCCAGACGATCTCACCGTTGATGGCCCAGACCGTTGCGGGAACGGTCAGCCATTCGGTGGGATAGCTGCTGTTCAGAGCGCTGCATTCGCAGAAGCCGTTGACCTCCGTCTGCAGCTTGCCGTCCTCGCCGAAGAGGAAGGTGCCCTTGCCGTCGGTCGGGTGGCCGGAGTCGCAGGCATCGTTCCAGGCGGGCTCGGCATAGCCGAAGCTGCTGTCCTCGGGATAGGCCACGCGGGCAGCGCCGGTGACCACGGTGCCGTTGTCGATGTAGTAGATCCCGTTGTCCGTCCAGCGGATCCAGCCGTTTTTCGCGTTCTCGGCAAAGACCGCGGTGTATTCGGCGGCGCCGGTCACGGCTGCGATCTCGGGCGTCCAGCCGGAGAAGGTGTAGCTGTGCGTCAGGGTTTCGGCCTTGGTGAGCGCGTCACCGCTGTAGGCGGGCGTGTCACCGTAGGCGACGGTGTCCGTGGTGATCACGCT
The DNA here is from genome assembly GCA_946410505.1 of uncultured Clostridia bacterium. The sequence goes on along the minus strand of CAMKAP010000007.1, from coordinate 19,210 downwards.
GCCGTCCTCGTTGAGCCAGGTCACCGTGTAGGTGTTCACCGTCTGTTCGAAGACCGCGGTGTAGGTCACATCACCGGTCACAGGCGCGATCGTCTGATCCCAGCCGCCGGTCCAGGTGTAGCCGTACTGGGCGTTGCCTTCCCTGGCGGGATTCGCGCCGTTGTACTCGGGCGTCGTGCCGTAAGCAACGTTCTCATCCGTCTCCAGGCGCGTACCGTCCCAGTTGTTCCAGGTCACCGTGTAGGTGTTCACCGTGGTGCTGTAGACCGCACGGAAGGTCACGTCGCCGCTGACCTTGTAGTTCTCGTCATACTTGACGTCTTCCTGACCCACGACGACCCATTCGCCGGAGAAGCTGTAGGTGAACTGCGCGTCGCGTCCCTTGGTGGGAAGCGTCTCGGAATCGAAGCTGGGATGCGTGTCGTAAGGCACGTTCACGTCCGTCTCGAGAACGATGTACTCGCCGTTTTCGTCCTTCACGTCGTTGACCCACTTGACCGTGTACTGGCGGAGCGTCCCTTCGAACACCGCGGTGTATTCGGCGTTGCCGGTGACCGCGGAAACCGTGGGCGTCCAGCCGGCGAATGCGTAGTCATACTGCGCGTCGGAGGCCTTGGCGGGCGCATCGCCGTTGTACTCGGGAACAGCGCCGTAAGGCACGTTCACATCGGTCTCCACAGTCTCGCCGTCGACGATCCAGGTCACGGTATAGGTGTTGACGGTCGTGCTGTAGTCTGCGGTGTAGGTCACGTCGCCCTTCACCTCGGACACTGTGGGCGTCCAGCCGCCGGTCCAGTTGTAGGTGTACTGGGCGTCGGCAGCCTTGGCGGGATCCGCGCCGTCATAGCTCGGCTGCGTGCCGTAAGGAACGTTCTCGTCCGTCTCCAGGACCGTGCCGTCCGCGTTGACCCAGGTCACCTTGTAGCTGTTGGTCTCCTCCGTGAAGGTGGCGGTGTAGGTCGCGATGCCGGTCACTTCGGAAACCGGGTAATCCCAGCCGGCGAAAACGTAGCGGAACTCCTCGTTGCCTTCCTTGGCGGGCGTCGCGCCGTCATAGGTAGGCACCGTGCCGTAAGGAACAGTATCCGTCTCCAGCCACGAGCCGTCCCAGTTGTTCCAGGTGACGGTGTAGCTGCGAACCGCGCTCGTATAGGTCGCGGTGTAGGTCGCCTCGCCGGTGACCTCGGAAACCGTGGGCGTCCAGCCGGCGAAGGTGTAGCTGAACTGGGCGGTCGAGGCCTTGGTGGGCGTCGCGCCGGTGTAGGCGGGCATCTCGCCGTAGGCGACCTCGCTGCTCTGCAGCACCGCGCCGTCCTCGTTCTCGAACTTAATCAGATACTTGTTGACGGTCTGCTCATAGGTCGCGGTGTAGGTCGCCTCGCCGGTCACGGCGACGACCTCGGGCGTCCAGCCCTTGAAGGTGTAGCTGTACTGGGCGTTGCCGGTCTTGCTCGGATTGTTGCCGGTGTACGCGGGCATATCATCGTAGGCGACCGAGCTGCTCTGCAGCACAGTGCCGTCCTCGTCCAGGAACTTGATCGTGTAGGTGTTGATGGTCTCGGTGAACTTGGCGGTGTAGGTCACGTTGCCGGTCACGGAGCCGAACTCCTTCACCACGTTGTTCTCGTCACCGTTGACGATCCATCCGTCAAAGGTATAGCTGTACTTGGCGGGATTTTCGTTGCTGTGCTCGGGAACGACGGTATCCGGCAGTTCGATCGTATTGCCGTACTTGTAGTTCTCGACCCTGTACAGTTCGACGTCGTTCCAGTTGCGCCAGGTCACCGTGTAGAAGATGTCGATGGCGTTGAAGCGGGCTTGGTAGGTCGCGTCGCCGCTCACAGACTCAGCAGCCAGATCGACGGGCTCCCCGTCCTTCGTCCAGCCGGCAAACTCGTAGGTGAACTGCGTGTCGGCGGCCTTGACAGGAGGCTCGCCGTCATAGCTCGGCGTCGTGCCGTAAGCAGCCTGGACGGCAGCCAGCTCCGTATCGCCGTTCATAAACCTGACGGTGTACATGCGCGGGGCGGATTCGAACTTCGCGGTGTAAGTCACGTCGCCGGTCACTTCGGAAATCTCGGGCGTCCAGCCGGTGAAGCTGTAGGTCTCGGAGACCGTAGGCTCCTTGGCGGGCTCAGTGCCGTCATAGGTGGGCACCGTGCCGTACTCGACGTCCGCGTCTGTCTCCAGAACCGTGTCGCCGTTGACCCAGGTGACGGTGTACTTGTTCAGAACTTTGTCGTAAGTCGCGGTGTAGGTCGCGTCGCCGGTCACGGAAGCGATCTCCTCGTCCCAGGCGCCGGTCCAGGTGTAGGTGTACTGGGCGTCGGCGGCCTTCTCAGGCGTCTCGCCGGTGTAGGCGGGCGTCTCACCGTAGGCGACCTGGCCGGTCTGCAGTACCGCGCCGTCCTCGTTCACGAAGGTGATCGTGTACTTCCGGGTCGCGGCGGCAAACTGCGCGGTGTAGGTGGTATTGCCCTGAACGATGCTGGTGTCGGCGGAGTAGTCCGCGCCGTTCTGATCCTTCCAGCCGGAGAAGCTGTAGGTCTCGGCAGCCGTGGGATCCTTGGTGGGCGCAGCGCCATTGTAGGCGGGCGTTTCGCCGTAAGGCACGTTCTCGTCCGTCTCCAGAACATCGTTGCCGTTCTTCCAGATGACCGTGTAGGTGTTGAGGGTCTTGTCATACAGGGCGGTGAAGCTCATCTCGCCGTTCACCGTCACACTGTCAGGCTCGACTGTAGTCTGGCCGTCCTGCGACCAGCCCTTGAAGGTGTAGGTGTACTGGGCGTCGGCGAGCTTGGTGGGCGTCTGGCCGGTGTAGGCGGGATGCTCGCCGTAGGCGACCTCGCCGGTCTGCAGTACCTCGCCGCCCTCGTTGTAGAAGCTGACCGTGTAGGTTCTCACCGTCTCCGTATAGTACGCGGTGTAGGCCACGGTTCCCTCCACATTGGGCAGGGTCGTGCCGACAGGATACTCCGTGCCGTTCTCCGCCTTCCAGCCGGCGAAGCTGTAGCTGTACTGGGCGGTCACGGGCTTGGCGGGCTCAGTGCCGCTGTAGCTCGGCGCCGTGCCGTACTCGACATCCGTCTGCTGCAGCTTCGCGCCGTCCTCATTGTAGAAGGTGACCGTGTACTTGTTGATGCTCTGCGTGAACTGCGCGTAATAGGTGGTCGCGCCGCTCACCTCGGGCAGGCCGTCGGAGGCATAGACCGGATCGTTCTCTCCGGCGACTTCCGCTGTGCTCCAGCCCCTGAAGGTGTAGCTGTACTGGGCGTCGCCTTCCTTGACAGGCGTCTGGCCTTCATAGGCAGGCATCATGCCGTAGGCGACCTGATAGGTCTCCAGCGTCTCATTGCCGTTCTTGAAGGTGATCTTGTACTCCTTCGGCGTCCACTGGGCGTAGAGGGTGGTATCCGCGGTGAAGCCAACATCGCCGACGACGTCATAGCCGATACCCGTGCCGTCCGCCTTGGTGTTCCAGCCGCTGATGGTGTAGCCCTCGCGCGTAAGCTCAGGCAGCGTTACGGGCTCGTTGTGTCCGACCGTGAGCGCCGCGGGATCGGTGCCGCCCTCGTAGTTGGCCTTGAGCGTGATGGTGTAGGTCTTGATCTGCCACACGGCAAAGAGCTCGTAGTCCCGGGTCACGTTCGGGATCGTGCCGGTCACGTCGTAGGTGGGCGTGGTCGCGGTGGGCTCCTCGGACCAGCCGATCAGCGTGTAGCCGGTGCGGTCAAACTGATGCTGCGGGATCGTGAAGTCATCGCCGTATTCAACATTCGGAATAAGATCCGTTTCCTCAGTTCCGTCATTGGCATGCAGCGTGACCGTGTATTTATTCTTATCCCAGACGGCGGTCAGGGTGGTGTCCGCGGTGAAGTTCACCGGGCAGAGATCCATATAGGTATTCGTGCCGTCGGTCCAGTGCTGGAAGCTGTAGCCCTCGATCCGGAAGGCGTTGGCGTTCAGCGCGGTATCGGCGCCGCTCCTGATCTTCTGGACAGGCATCGTGCCTGTGACCGTCGCGCCCTCGGGCGTGCCGGGCAGGAAGGTGATGGCGATCTTCGCCTCGGCGGCAAAGTGCGCGGTGTAGGTCACGTCTCCGGTGACCCGTTCGGTTTTGAGGTCCACCACGTTCTCTGTGCCTTCGATGACCCAGCCGTCGAAGTTGTAGAAGTTGTCGTCGTCCTCGGCCTTGGCGGGCGTCTCGCCGTCATAGCTCGGACGCGCATTGTAAAGAACGTTCTCGTCCGTCTCCAGAACAGTGTCGCCGTTCTTCCACGTGACGGTGTAGGAAGCCGCTTCCTCCCACTGGGCGTAGAGGGTGAGATCACTCACGCCCTGCTGCTGAAGCATCTGATAAAGCGCATTCGTCTGTTCAGCAGTAAAGGTAAATTTATCCTCATAGGTATCCTCGGACTGCTGCTGCATAGCCCAGCCCTTGAAGGTATATCCGGTGCGCGTGAATTTGTTCTCGTTGAGTATACCTTCTTCGCCGACGATGATGGTCTGATCTTCCATCTCTCCCTCGGCGTCAGCAGCGTTCTTATTGAACTTGACGGTAAAGGTCTGCGCATCCCGCGACCAGGCGTGATTGGCCGCGCTGTACGGGATTTCCGTCCCCGCAGTCAGATCGCTTGTCTGAACGTAAGTACCGTCGCCGTTCTGGAGCTGCGCGGGAGTGATAGTGATATCTTCTATTTTAATATCTGTACCACTCTGCGTGGCCTGGTGGGTCGTTGTCTCTTTACCCGGAGCTGCGGTCAGAACCACTTTGCCGGTCTCGCCGATGCTGACGATGGCCGCGCCGGAAGCCGTCGTGTAGAGCTCACCGTCAACCGTCAGCGTTCCATTCACGTCGATTCTGGCGTCCACCAGACTGGCTGCGCTGCGCTTGGCGGCGGTGCCGTTGACCGTGGAATAGCCCACCACGACCAGTTGCTGTCCGGCAGCAGCATAGGCGCCCCACTGATCCTTGTCATAGACATAGGCTTTGTGTCCACTGGCAAGCGTAACCGTCGCGCCGTTGGCAATGTGCATCTCGCTGCCCGGGAGGAAGGCCACGTCCTGGCTGATCGTGGTGGTGCCGGAATTGACGTTCAGCGTGATGTTGCTCTGAATGGGCAGCACAAAATCTGCCGTGTTCAGGTCGATACTTCCGATCAGAGGCAGGCCGGTGATTTTCAAAGACATGGGGGTCACACGGAAATTACCGTCAACCGTGAGCTCCAGCCGGTCGCTTGCGCCGGTGAAGCGCTTGGTGGCGGAACCGCTGTCGATCTGGAACATACCGCCGCTGCCGATAAAGGTGGCACTTGCGGCAAAAGCCTTACTCGACATATTGACAGCAGTGTAGACCTTCTCGGTCGCACCGGCATAGTAAGTGACAGGTGCCTCGATATTCTGAACGTAATATTGGCTCAGAGGGAACACACTATTATCTTCAAATTGGGAAGAAGATGTTGCGGTGCCGCCGCGCCAGCAGCGGATCTGGAAGCATTCCCAGATCTCGGAACCCGAGCGGGCGGCTACATTGCCGGAGCCGGAGATATAGCCGTAGGCATAGAGCTTGCCGCCGCCCTGTACGTCAATGACGCTGCCCGCATTCATCGTGATGCGGCCATGGTTTCCGGTGGGTGTGCCGTTCCAGGAGTCGCTTCCCGTACCGGTCGCGCAGAGTTTGGAGGGCACGCAAAGCTCGCCGCCGTCGGCCACGGTGATCGTAGCGCCGCTGGCCATCGTCAGCGTGCGGAAAGCGCTGGGAGTAGCATGCGCCCCGTAGACGACCTCGGGAGTCGAAGTATAGACGGTCTGCGCCTCGTCAAAGGGGATCAGCAGGGTCTTGCCGCTGGGGATCGTGTAGTTCCCGGCGGGCAGCGTGCCGTCAGAGACGAGAGTGATCTTCGCCGTGCTGCTTGACTGGGCGTAGCTGATCGCCTCGTTCAGATCGGTATAGAGCATGCTGCCCACCTGGAAGACGGGCACGGATTCCGCGACAAATTCTGGGAAAACCGTCGTATCCTCGGAAAAAGAGGCCGTGAACGCGGCGCTGTTCGAGAGATAGGAACCCGTCGTCTCGTTTTTCCAGCCGAAGAACTTGTAGCCGCTGGCAGCCGTCGCGGACAGGGCGACGGAGTCCGTCGTCTTCACGGTCTTCACCGTCTGGGCCGTGACAGCCGTTCCGTCGACCGTATAGGAACCGTGGGACGGCGCTTTGAAGGTGACATCCACGTTCTTCTCCGCCGTCAGCTTGAGGTTGCTGATCGTGATCGTGGTCGTTTGCTCATCTGTGGAACTGGATGTGATTTTAACCGCGACTGTTTCGTTGGCAGAGAGCGTTTTGCTGAAAGACGCGCCCGCTGTGACGTTAACACCGTCCACTGTGGCAGAGCCGCCGTTCAACCCGAGTTCGTAATCAAAACTCAACTGGCCGACAGCATCGCTGCTGTTGGTAAAGGTCAGCGTACCGGTCTGATTGGAGTATGTTGTGCCGGTGCATCCTTCATTGGCGCTGGTCGTGGCTGAACCGTTAATGGTGCCATTGGAATAACTCCATGCGCCGCCGGAACTGTCCGCTGTCAGGCCGGTGACGCCGGTATCCACGTTCGCCGCGTACGCCGTTGCGGGCATAAAGCCGACGAGCATGACCAGAACCAGCGAGAAGGCCAGCCAGCGCTTTGCGATTTGTTTGATCATTGTTTGTTTCCCACCTTTTCGGTAAAAAATCGGGATCTTGCTTTTGTGTGTAGATCTCGGTGGTCGCCGTATCATTATCTTTTCGCGGGCTTTCATCTCCGCGAATATGCTCAAGCCCAAGCCCAGAGTGAGCAGGGCCCAGATATGGGAAATGTGGAAAATGCCGGGCGCGTCCGCGACGCGGAAGCATTCCACCAGGGCGCGAAAGGCGCCGTAGGCGATCATATAGATCGGATACACCTCGCCCTTGGTCTCCCCTTTTCGGATCTTCGGCGCAAGGAGGAACAGGAAGACCAGATAAAAGAGGATCTCGGCCTCGCGGGTCGGCCAGCGCAGCGCGCTGTGCAGGCTGATCTGCCGCCCGAGGCAGCAGCCCCCGTGCAGGCAGTTGAAGCGCGCGCACAGCAGCGTTACCACGGTGCAGGGCGTGAACACGTCGAACACCAGCGCCGGGGAGCGCTTGAAAAGCTTTGCCCCGGCAAAGTACGCCAGCGGCATGAAGAACACCGCGCCGAACAGGCTCATGCCGCCGGGCGCGCCCTCCATCGCCGCGAACAGCTTCACCGTCCCCACGCCGTAGAACACGTGCAGCACGGTGAGCAGCAGCGCCGCATACCAGGTCATCCGCAGCCGCTCCCGAAACTGCAGCAGCCACAGAAAGGTCAGCGCCGAGGCCAACACAAGGACAAGGATCAGAAAATGCTCAGAGAGAAAACCCGCCATGGCCGATCACTGCAGCAGCAGCTCGTTGAGCGCTTCCTGCATGGAGTAGAGCTGATCCTGATCCTCCGCGCTCAGGGCCGACAGATCGCCCAGATCGTGGGGCTGGATGTACACATCCGACACCGTGCCGTTGGCGTCCGTCACCTGGCCGAAGTACATCACGTCCTCCGGCTCCGCGCCGATGTAGACCGTGAAGAGATCGTAGCTCTTCCCGCTCACCTCCGCGGAGAAGACCAGATTGTAGATCTCCCCTTCTCCCTGCACGACCGTCAGAGAGTTCACATAGGTGTCCGGGAACTGCAGGGTGCCGTAAGGCGTCTCCACCTGCGCGTACTTGACCTCCGGGAACGGGAAGGCCTGCGCCTCTTCCTCCGCCGGGGCCGCTTCCTCCGCTGGGGCAGCTTCCTCCGCCGGGGCCGCTTCCTCCGCCGCCGGGGCCGCTTCCTCCGCCGCGGGCGCTTCCGTCGCGGCGGGCTGCTCCTGCGCCTTGCCGCAGCCGAACAGGCTCAGGCTGAGGGCAAGAAGCAGCAGAAGTATCGTCAGACTTCTCTTTTTCATATATTGCCTCCTTTTTTTGATTCTGCTTTATCTTCAACATGGCTGTCCATGTGTTGAAGCCCTGTTTCTTCCTCCGGAAGCGACAGCTTCCAGACCGGGTGATGCGGCACGCGCTTCTCCGGCGGCGGCAGACGCATATAGTCCCCGTACACCCGGCGCAGATAGCCGTCATAGTCCGCCATCACCGGGACCGCGCGGCCTTCAAAGCGCAGCGTCCCGCGCCCGGCGAGGACCGATTCCGGCAGGCACTCCCGCCGGCCCCAGGGGCCGCCTGCGTTGATCAGCCGCCGCCCCCGCGCCGAGCGGATCATCCGCTCCTGCGCCGCAAATGCGCCCTCCGTCGTCGGCCAGCAGAGCCGCGCCGCCCCTTTCAGCACCGCGCGGACCGCGTTGGCCGCGCTGCGCTCTGCGTCCGACGGGATGTAATACAGCTCCCGCAGCCGGTAGCGGATCAGCAGCTTGCGCAGCTCATACCAGCCCGCGCGCAAAAGCCCGTCCGGGTAGCGGTCATAGGGGAACACGTCCAGATACACGCCATGCTCCATGGCGATATTTTTATAAGTAGTCTCCCAGAACACGGTCCGCCGGTCCCGCAGCTTCGCAAAGCACTGCATATAGCCCGGGTCCGTCCCGTGGGTCTGCACGAAGCACCAGCCCGGCAGCAGCGGCGGGGCCTCCTTCACAAAGCGGTCAAAGTCCTCCCGCAGCATGCCCACGTCGATATCGTCGTCCCAGGGGATGAAGCCGCCGTGCCGCACCGCGCCCAGAAGCGAGCCCTGCACCAGAAACCAGCGCAGCCCCAGCTCCTCACAGACGCGGCCGAAGGCGTCCAGCAGACCGAGCTCCGTCTCCCGCAGCCTGCGGATCTGCGCCTGCGTCAGGTCCATCGGCTCAGCTCCCCGCCCCTTCGTCCAGAAGCTTGCGGATATACGGCACGCTCAAGAGCTTCTCCACCGTCTCGTCCACATTCAGGCGGCGCGTGTTGTCGCTGGTGTAGGACGCCGTGTCCATCGAGACCGGACGGCCGTTGACTACGAACTTGTCGTAGTTTAAGTCGCGGTTGTCCGCCGCGATGCGGAAATACGCGCCCATGTCCTCGCTGCGCAGCCGCTCCTCGCCGGTCATCAGCGTCTCGTGCTTCTTCTCGCCGTGGCGCGGCCCGATCACACGGATGCCGGTGTCGCCGAAGAGCTTCTGCACCGCCAGCGCCAGATCCCCGATCGTGCAGGCCGGCGCCTTCTGGACAAACAGATCCCCCGGATGCGCGTTGGCAAAGGCAAACTCCACCAGCTCCACCGCCTCGTCCAGGTTCATCAGGAAGCGGGTCATCTCCGGGTCCGTCACCGTCACGGGCTTGCCCGCGCGGATCTGCTCCACAAACAGCGGGATCACCGATCCCCTGCTGCACATCACATTGCCGTAGCGGGTGCAGCAGAATACCGCGCTGCCGCGCTCCGCCGCCGTCCTGGCACAGGCGGTGACCACATGCTCCATCATCGCCTTGGAGATGCCCATGGCGTTGATGGGATAGGCCGCCTTGTCCGTCGAGAGGCACACCACCTTCTTCACGCCCGCGTCCATCGCCGCGTGCAGCAGGTTGTCCGTCCCTTCGATATTGGTGCGCACCGCTTCCATCGGGAAGAACTCACAGGATGGGACCTGCTTGAGCGCCGCCGCGTGGAACACATAGTCCACACCGCCCAGCGCGTCCCGCAGGGAGCGCGGATCACGCACATTGCCGATGTAAAACTTGACCTTTGACGCCTGATCCGGGTGGCACATCTGCAGCGCGTGGCGCATGTCGTCCTGCTTCTTCTCGTCCCGCGAGAAAATGCGGATCTCCGCGATGTCCGACGCAATGTAGCGCTTCAGGATCGTCTTCCCAAAAGACCCCGTTCCGCCGGTGATCAGGAGAACGGAATCCTTCCAGTCCGTCATACTTACCCCTCACTCTTTCGTGATGTAAAGAATCGCTTGAGCTCCGATAAGAGCTGGAATAAAATGGAATCTTTAAGAAGGGCCAGGAGCCCCAGATAGATCCCCCCGCCCAGGGCGATCTGCAGCAGCGTCGTCAGCGCGCTCGCCGGCAGCTTCCGCGTCAGCGCGAAGACCGCCGCCGCCATCACGGCCGAGAGCGCCAGATACCGGAGCAGTACGCCCCGCAGCGGCCGAATGTCCACCTGCCGCGCAAGATACCGATACTGCACCGCCACCGACAGCAGGCTCGACAGCACCGTCGCCGCCGCGGCGCCCAGATAGGCCCAGCGCGGGATCAGCAGCGCATTGACAATCATATTTGCCGCGGCCGCCGTCACATAGGCCCGCAGGAGGATGCCGATCTGGTCGGTCGCCGTGAAATACTGCGCGCCGGAGATGCCGGAGAGCGAGTTGAAGAGCACGATGGGCACCAGCGCCATCATGGCATAGGCGGTGGGCAGAAACTCCTCCCCCAGATACCAGGGGATAAACTGCCGCGCGATGCACAGCATGCCCAGCATCATCGGGCAGGCCAGAAAAAGCGAAAAGCTCCCCGCTCTCAGCAGAAGCGATTCGATCTGCGCGCGGTTGTTTTTCTGAAACTCGTTGGCCAGGCGCGGCATCATCACGGTACTGAGCACCGTGATCAGCGACAGCGGGATCGTAATGATCTTCTCCGCCTGGTCGTAGAAGGAGAGCTGGCCGGTCTCCCCGGTGAGCCACTTGAGCATCACCTTGTCCACCTGCAGGTAGAACAGGGACGCGGCCTGGGGCAGGAACAGATGCAGGGAGCCTTTGAGATGGGCCGGGATGCGGCGAAGCGCAAAGGCCGGGCGGTCCACATAGCGCGGCAGCTGCCGGTAGACGCTGAGATTGGCGATCAGCGTGGTGACGGCGAGCATCAGGATGTAGATCCAGACGTCCTCCCGCTTTCTGACAAGCAGGAACACCCCGCAGACATTCACAAGCTTTGTGACGAAGTTCTTCGTCACGGCGATCTTCATGTCCTCCAGCCCCACATAGATCCAGGAGCAGTCCAGAAACTGCGCAAGGAGGTAGGGGTAGTAGATCAGGAAATAGAAGCGGTGCGCGGGATTGAAGCGCACATACACGAGGTAGGCCGCCGTGCCCGCCGCGCCGAGCATCAGGCGCGCCAGCTCCAGCTCCCAGAAGGTCTCCGTCAGGCGCCGCCGGTCGTCGCGCACGTAGGCCGTCTGCCGGGTCCCGTAGGCGTAGATCCCGATCAGGGCGAGCGTGGTGATGATATTCCCCGAGGCGTTGACATAGCTGTAGATGCCGAGCTTGTCCGCGCCGAGCACACGCGTGAGATAGGGCGCGGTGACGATCGGCGCGAGAAGCGTGAGCAGCTGGTATGCAAGATTGTACAGGTAGTTTTTTTTGATCCGGCCCATGGCTTCCGCTTTTCTCAATGCTGCCTCTGCCTGAGGGCGCGGAGGATCCGGTTCATCAGAAAAGGCAGATATGCAAATATCATCAGATAGAAATTGCCGTTAAAGTTTCCGCGGGCGACCCACTGGAAAAACAGCGGGAACACAAGCGAATACAGGATGCGCGCTTCGTCGCTCTCCTCCCTGTCCTCGTCCAGCAGCGGCAGGAGCATGTCTCTCTTGACCGCGCTTGCGATCCATCCGAAAAGATACATGCCGCAGAGGATGCCGATCACGCCGAAGTTGGCGTACAGCTCCCCCACGTTTGCCACCGCCGTGCCGGAACGCCTCGCCTGTTCGTTGAGGGCGTGATAGATCATATCCCGGATCGGGTTATCGGGCTTGCCGTGCCAGATGGCGCGGGGGATGAACATCACGACCGTGTAAAGGAAGCTGCGGCCCAGCATATAGGGGTAAGACGCGGGATAGCGCAGGACCATGGAATAGAAGGTCTTGTAGGTGTTCAGATCCGTGCGCAGCGGCGCGGCAAGCACCGCCAGCCCGAAGCCCTGTTCGCCCCAGCCCTGCATGGCGCCGCCCGTGTGCAGGACGTAGCGGTTCACCTGCATCCACGCGAACACCGCCAGGGCCGCCGTCCCGAGCAGCAGCGCGGGGACCATGCGGGGAACGCCCCTGCGCCGGATATAGAAATACACGACGGGGGCCGCCAGGAAGACCAGCATGAGCCAGCGGGCGTTGCGCATCAGAAGATAGACGATGCACAAAAGCGTCGTTGCGATCTTGACCCAGCGTTTCGGGGAGCGGACCAGGATCATCATCCAGAGGGCGATGAGCGTGATGCCGAAGTTTGAAAGGAACAGCAGCGGCGTGCTGTCGGTATCGCTGATGCGCTCGCCCTCCCTGCCGAAGGAGAAGATGTAGCGAAGGCTCATCCCCTGGGACAGCATGCACACGATGCACAGGACATAGACCGCGATCCAGGCGATATAGATTGCCCGGAGATCCATCTCCCCCGTGTTCTCCCGCAGGCGGATCAGCTTTCTGCCGCGGAAGCACAGCTCCTTATGCCCCATGTAGTACGCGATGTAGAAGACCGTATACCCGAGGCCGAAGAGCAGCGTGGCCTTTTCGCCGCCCGGCAGCACATAGATGCCGTGGGCGTACATATCGTGGCTGCCCAGGTCCACCATCGGCTTGATCACAAAGATCCCGAGATAGAGGGCGGAGACGATCGTGATCGGTTCAAACAGGTAGAGATCAAAGAAGGCTTTCGCGTACAAAAGAAGCCCTGCGATCCAGCAGTAGACCGCGATGATCTCGATAAACAGAAGGGTCTCTTCGTAGGAATAATTAAAATGGTATTGGAATACCAGCATGACGCCGAGGAAAGCCAGCAGGGCAACCAGGCCTCCCATCGGCCAGCGGCGTTCGGTGTTAAGCATGGCGGTCCTCCCGCTCTGCGGTGCAGAGCTCGCGGATCCGCCGGGCAAAGGCCTCCAGGTCCCCTTCCCTGACCACGTTTTCGGGCGCAGCGCTCTCCGGGCTGCCGCCCACGTCATAGGTGACGACCGGGGTGCCGCAGGCGCGGGCCTCCAGGTTGACCGTGGGATAGTTGTCCTGATGGGTGGGGTTGATGAACACATCCGCCGCCGTATACAGCTCTGCCAGCCGGATCTGGTCGACCGTGCGCGTAATGCCGAGGATGCCCGCGGGGAGCTCCCGGATCTGTTTTTCCCGCAGGCCCACCAGCACGAACACGAAACGCTCGTCCAGCAGCTTTCGCAGAGCCAGCACATCCGGAAATCCCTTGGTCTCTTCCCAGCCGACCGCGACGCCCAGGATCATGAACTTCCCGCTCAGTCCGTTTTGCGCTTTGAAATCGCTCGGGCGGGGGCGGAAGATTTCCGTGTCGATCTCGTTGCGGACCACCTCGACCGGATACTCGCGCAGAAAGCTCTCCCGCGTCAGGTCTGCCAGCCACCGGGAGGGCGTGATCAGCGTCAGCTTTTTCACGCCGGTGAAGGCGGCCTTTTTCATTGCATAGTTCTTCTTCACACGGCCGATCCCGCGGCAGACGGGATAGCTCCCCAGCTGGGAGCAGGCCCTGCAGCCGCTTTTCCACTGCTGGCAGCGGGCCACGGTAAAGTAGGCGCAGTGGCCGGTAAAGGCCCAGCAGTCGTGCAGCGTCCAGCGGACCTCGATCTGCTCGTGCCGCTTGAGCCAGTCAAACAGGACGCCCACATGCAGATAGTAGCCGTGCAGATTGTGAAGCCAGATCACGTCCGGCCCGATCTGTTCCACCGCGCGCAGAAAGCGCCCGGTCGCGCGGCGCGAGGCGAAGCCGTGCCGGTCCAGAAGTCTGGTCTCAAGGGCGTGCAGCGCATGGTCCGCGGGGCTGCCGATCCGGATCAGGGGGATCCCGTCGTCCTCCACGGCGCCTCTGCCGCAGGCGGCCCAGCAGCGATGCCCCTGCGCCGTCAGCTCCCGGCACTGGGCGGCCACGAGCTTGCCGGTGCTTCTAAGCCCATATACGGAGTTGATGAACAGGTATTTCACAGGCCCTTGTCTTTCCGAAGCAGCTCTGCCTCATACAGTTTTGCATCCACTGCGAAGCGGTAGAAATACGCCTGCAGGAACGCGTAGATCTTTCCGGGCTTCCCGTCGAGGAAGCCGCAGAGAAGGTAATAACGGTAGATATAGTACAGTCTGGCTCTCAGAAAAGCGGGCAGCCGGTAATACAGCCCGTCCCGCAGGCGCTTGGTGCGCTCCGCGCGGCCGTAGAGCGTATCCTGCCGCCGGGACAGGCGGTCGTAATAATCCAGGACCTCCCGGCTTGCATACAGGTTGTGCTTTTCGATAAAGGAGCTCAGATCCTTGAAATCATAATGGATACAGTCGTTTTGAAAGCTGAGGCTGCGGCCCTGCGAGAGCACCACGTGCTCCCCCATGGCCCGGTCCTCGAAGCGGCCGAAACGGGGCTTGAACACGGTCATCTTCACAAAGGGGTAGGCCCCGCCGTGCATCAGATCCCGCCCGAGAAAACGCAGGCGGTGCTTCATGAGAAAGCCGTTCACATCGTCGTCCCTGTGCGCGGCACAGGCGCGCGCGATCTCCTCGCGCAGCTCCGGCGTCGGCGCTTCGTCCGCGTCGATCCGGTACACCCACAGAGTGTCGATCCCGGTATGGTCAAGCGCCCAGTTGAACTGATCGGCGTAATGCCGGAAGGGGTGCTCATAGACATCCGCGCCGTATTCCCGCGCGATCTGGAGCGTTCTGTCCGTGCTGCCGCTGTCGACGACGACGATGCGCTCCGCCAGATCCTTCACGGATTCGATGCAGCGGCCCAGATTCCGTTCCTCATTCTTCGTCAGGATCACCGCTGTGATGTCATTCTTCATTTCCACCTGCATCCCCGCTCTGCCGGATCACACGCCGGAACAGCGCCTCATAGCGCCCCATGGCGACCGGTCTGGAATACTGCGTCTCATAGAGTTTCCGGGCCTTTGCGCCCATGCTGCGGCAGCGTCCGGGATCCTCCGCCAGGCGGCGGATCGCCTCCGCCAGCCCTGCGGCGTCCCCCTGCCGGATCGAAAGGCCGATCTTCTCTTCGCAGGCCATACGGTCGAGGTACGAACCCTCGTCCACAATGGCAAGCGTGGGAAGCCCGCTCTGCATATAACTGTAAACCTTGCTGGGAGCGCAGGTGCCCGCAAGCCCTTTCTCCAGGCTCACGATGCCGCAGGAGCAGATCGCCAGCGCGTCCTCCAGCTCGCTGCCCACCAGGTAATCCAGGCTCACCACCCGCTCCATCCCGGCGCAGCGCCGGTCAAATTCCTTCTTTTTTCCGCCGTGCCCGGCGATCAGGAAGGCGATCCCGCTGTCATCCTGCAGCAGGCGCATGGCCTCCAGCAGCGTCTCCACGTCCTGACAGATCCCGAGATTGCCGAAATAGCCGACGATGAACTGTTCCGGCCGAAAGCCGTATTTTTCATAAGTCTCAGGTTTTATGCTTCCGCTCTCCTCATGGGCCCAGTTGGGGATCACCTCAACTCTCTCTTCCGAGAGTGTGGGGCGCACGGAGAGCAGGTATTGCTTCATCTCCTCCGTCAGCGCAACGACCGCGGAGGCTCTCTGAAACAGCCGACGGTTCATGCGCTGCACAGTCCGGGAAACGATCCCGTTTTCCCGCAGGCTGCGGGAGGCGAAAGCCACCTCGGGATACACGTCAAAAGAGACGAAGACAAAGGGCACGCCGTAAAGCCTGTTGGCCAGCAGCGCGCTCAGCGGCAGCGTGGGCGGGTTGGTATACACCGCGAGGCAGCGATAGTTTTTCAGCCTCGGAAGCTGCCGCAATACCGCTGCGGTGAAGGAAATATAGTTGATCATGCGGCTCAGCCTGGCCCGCCGCCGCAGCTGCAGGTAGGCGAGACGACGGATATGGACCCCGTTCACGTCCTCCTCTCGCGGGACGTTCTGCTCGGTGATGTATTCACGGTGGTAGCCGCAGAGCGTATCCACCGAAAAGCCCGCGCCGGCCAGATGGAACGCCGTGTCCGACGGCAGCGTGGCCGACGAGTTGTTGCCCGGATAAAAATACTGGTCGATAAACAGGATGTCCTTCTTCATGTCGCGTTATCTCCAAAAGCCGAAGATACGTCTGGGAAGATAGATGTCGGCAGCGTGCACCTCACGCCCCGAAAAGAGCAGGTCGCTGTTTTCCTCGATACGTCCGGCTGTCTTTTCGCCGAGCCGCAGCCGGATCTGATTCAGACCTGCGGCAAGATTCGGAGGGCGATGCGCCGGCGAGTGGGCATCGCTCGCTATGATCTGGACGAGGTTTGCGTCCAGAAGCCGCCAGATCAGGCTGCCGTGTCTGGCACGGATCAGCGTTCCGGCATTGACCTGTGAAAGGATCCCCGCCGCCGTCCAGTCATAGAGGATCCCGGGGTCTTCCATCACGAAGGAATAGCGCTCCACATGCGCAAGCAGCGGGGTGATCCCCTGCTCCTGCAGCGCATAGAGCGTCTCGTCCAGGAAGTAGGGGCGGTGCGTGACCGGCAGCTCCAGCAGCAGCACCCGCGTCCCCTCGATGCAGAGTGCTTCCGCATCCATCCGGCCCAGGAGCGGGGAGAACATGACCTCGGCCCCGCATTTGCATTCCGGCGCGGGAAATCCCGCCTCCGCCAGCGACTGGCTGAGCGCGGAAAAAGCGGCCTCCCGTCTGCGGATAAACGCCTCCGGCGCCTCGGCTTCGGGGTTATAGTGGCTTGTGAGCGCGATGCGCTCCACACCGTCCTCCCGCTCGGCCGAGAGCAGGGTGAGCGATTCGGCGCAGTCGCGGGCGCCGTCGTCGATCCCCGGCAGGAGATGGCAGTGCAGATCCGTCATTTGCCGCTCCTGTCGCCGTAGGAATAGTAATAGTCGTTATAGGAATAGTAGTAGCCGGAGTGGGCGCTGGAATTCTTCGCGTCAAAGCGGGAGAGCACCACGCCGAAGATCTTGACGTTTACGTCCTCCAGCTTTCTCTTGGCCAGCGTGACCATCTCCACCGGCGCGTAATCGGAGCGCACCACCAGCAGCGCGCCGTCCACCATGCCGCCGATGATGGCGGCGTCGGTCACGACGGAGATGGGCGGGGCGTCCACGATCAGAAAATCGTAGTGATTGCGCAGCACCTCGATCAGGTTCTTCATCCGCGGCTGGGAGAGCAGTTCCGTGGGGTTCGGCGGCACCGGTCCCACCGGCAGGATGTCGAAGCCGAAATCCTGAATGTGCAGGATGCACTTGTTGAGATCGCTGTCCCCGCTCAGCAGGGTGCTGAGACCGCGGCCCTCGTGCTGCACGCCCAGCAGCTTGTGGATGGCGGGCTTGCGCATGTCGCCGTCGATCACGATGACCTTTTTGTTCTCGCTTGCCAGCGTAACGGCCAGGTTGATGCAGATGTTGCTCTTGCTCTCATAGCTCAGGGCGCTTGTGATGACGAAGCTGCGGGCGTCCTCCGCCGCGGTCACGAACTTCAGATTGGTGCGCAGCGATTTATAGGCCTCCACATAGCCGAAGGGCATGTTCGGATCGTTCACGAGCTCCAGCGTTCTGGAGAACTCCTGTTTTCTCTTCTTCGCGTTCCGCCTGTTCATTTCTTCCCCTTTTCCAGCTCGGGAATCACGCCGAGGACAGGCAGCCCGAGGTATTTCTGCACGTCTCTGTCGTCCACGATGTTTTTGGCCCTGGTGCTCACCCGGACGGCCATGAAGCCGACGGCGAGGGCAAGCCCGATGAGCATGCACAGCAGTGTGTTTTTCAGCGTATTGGGGTAGACCGAATGCTCATCCGCCATCACCTTGCTGATGACCTTGCAGGAGCCGGCCTCCACCGTGTCGACGATGATATCCGGCGCCACGACGGCGATCTGGGAGACGATGCGCATCGCAAGCTCCCGGTCCGGGTTGCGCGCGGCGATGCGCATGATCTGGGTATCGTTCACCGCGCTCACATACACCATCCGGTTGAGCTCCCGATAGTTCATGTCCAGCCCCAGGTTCTCGATGACCTGGTCCAGCACGGTGTTGCTCTTGATGATGACCGAGTAGGTGGAGACCAGATTCTGCGCGGAGGTGATGTTGTCGTTGGTGACGGTCTTGGAGCTGTCCTGCCGGGTATTGACGATCATCGTCACCGCCGCCTCATACTGCGGCGTGATAAAGAGCTTGGTCCCGGCAAAGCCCGCGGCGCCGAACAGCAGTGCCGCCAGCACGAACAGCAGGATATATTTGCGAAACTGCTGCAGCAGGTCGGCCAGATCGAAGCTTTCTCTTCCCTGATTGTTGTTCAACAAACTTCACTTCCCAGACTTTGTTTTCTTCGCGTTCGACCCTTCAGCTCTCCGGATGCCGGAACAGAAGGCCGAAGGTCATCCAGATGCACTTGATGTCCAAACCGAGAGAACGGTTTTTAATATATTCCATGTCGTATACGATTTTTTCCTCCGGCCGCAGATCGTATCCGCCGTTGACCTGCGCGTAGCCGGTCAAGCCCGGGATGACCTTCAGTCTTTCCCGGAAGCCGTGTATGTAGCGCTCAAACTGCTCGTAGAACACGGCCCTCTCCGGCCGCGGACCGACAAAGCTCATCTCGCCGCGCAGGATATTCCAAAGCTGCGGCAGCTCGTCCAGATGATAGCGCCGGAGGAAGCGGCCCACCGGGGTGACCCGGGGGTCCTCCTCGCCCTGCGCCCACTGCGGTCCGTCCTCTTCGGCGTCTCTGACCATCGTGCGGAATTTGAGGATCATGAAGGGAACGCCGTCTTTTCCCAGGCGCTCCTGCCGATAAAGGACGCAGCCTCCCGAGCAGACCCGGACGGCGATCCCGATCACGATCATGGGGAGCGCGAGAACAAGCAGGCCGAACACAGAGGCAAGGACGTCGAACATGCGCTTCAGCACCGCATATCCGGCCTTCTCCGTCACCTGCGCCGGTTCCACATAGTATTCTTCCGTAGGCTCATAGGGAAGGATCACTTTTTCCTGTGTTGCCTGCATAATTGTTCTTTCACTTTCGTAGAAATTGGGGACAGAAGGATCGCCGCCGGCAGCGGCGCATACCTCCCCATTCATCCATATCATAGGAATTATAACGTAATTAAGCAAGTAATTCAAGATGTTTTGCATACATAATTCCTTGATGTTTTTTTCCAAATCAAAAACCCATACTGTAATCCGAGGTGATAAAAATGTACAAACGGATCCGTAAGGCAAGAGAAGAGATGGGTTATACCCGCGAAAAGTTTGCAGAGAAACTGGATGTCAGCGTTTCCTACCTTGCCGAGGTGGAACGGGGAAAAATGGGTATTT
>CAMKAP010000006.1 GCA_946410505.1 uncultured Clostridia bacterium | reverse complement strand
TTTCCTACATCAGGGGGCTTTTTGTCTATTGTCCGTTTTTACTGGTTCGGTTCAACAGAAGCGGAGGGCCTTTTTTATTTCTGGACGGGGAAAAGAACGCTGAGGAAAAACATATTGCCCTCGACCCTGACTTCCAGCCTTCCTCCATACTGCTCCGCAATATAGCGGATACTCTTGGTTCCGTAACCGTGGTGCGTGGAATCCTCTTTCAGCGTCGAAAGCTTTCCGTCGGAATAACTGATGGCTCCGTCAAAGTAATTGCTTTCTTCAATCTCCAACTGACCCCCGTTTTCGTGACAGGTGAGGGTGATCACCTTGTTCTGCGGATCGGGAAGCTTTTCCGCGGCCTCGATGGCGTTATCCAGGATATTGCCGAAGAGCGAGTAGATCTGGACCGGGCTGAGGAAGGCAAATTTCGGGCCGTCAGCCAGGCAGGTGAAGGCGATCCCCTTTTTTCGGCACACCATGGCCTTCTCGCAGAGGACGATATCCAGAATGTCGTTGCCGGTTTTGATGCTGGCGTCGTAAAACTGGATCGCTTCCCGCAGAGACTCGGTCTCGTCCTCGGTCAGCTTGCCCTCGATCCGGTGGATGATGTGCTTGAGGTCATGGCACTTCATGTTGATGACCTCCATATTGGCCTTGACGGATTCGAACTGCAGCTTTTCCTGCTTCATGAGCTGGTTGAGAACGTTGATCTGCTGCTCTTTTTCGTTCTGGGAAAAGATGCCGCGCCCGAACATCAGCACCACCAGGCTGAAGATGATGGCAAAAAGCTTGATGACGATGTTCAGCGCCATGCTCTCGCCCTCATAGGTGCGCGCGATGCACACGAGGACCGTTACGATCGCCACCGTGGAAACGGAGAGGAGCACGATGTTCCGCCTGGTGCGCCGGTCGCTGGTCAGGCGGCCCCGGGGGTGGAAGATCCAGACCAGGAGAAAATAGGTCCCGATGCGGATCGCGAAAAACAGCAGCCATTCCCAGCCCGCAAGCTGCTGCGGATCGCTGCGAAGAAGCGAAATGGTCGCCTTGTCGTCGATGCCTAAGAGGTTTTGCAGCAGCGGATAGACCTTGTTGCCGATCTGGTAGGCAGCCATACCGCAGGAAAAAGCGATCAGAAGCTCCTCCAGCGTATCCTCCCAGCAGAAAAGCAGAAACAGAAAGTTATATAAAGCGATCAAGAGATAGCAGACGACCCGCACAAGGAGGCTTTGCGCTTCCGTGTTCCATATGGCAAGCAAATAGGCTAATATGATGCCCTCCAGAAAAACGATCGCCAGGCGCAGAAAGAAGGCATTCCGCTTTCGGACCTGACCGCAGAACAGGGCGATGCTGAGCTGAGATTCCAAAAAGGTCAGGATCAGGGAAAAACCGTCAAAGGCGTATTTCCCCAGAATCGAAACAATGGTATCAATCATGCCTCGCCGCCCCCGTGAACTGGGCAAAGCGGTCGGCAAATTCCTTGCGCTTCGGGTGGCTGATCTGAAGCGCCTCTCCCGCCACCTGTACCGTTAAGCCCTCGATCTTCTCCACATAGGCAAGGTTTACCAGCAGATAGTTGTTGCATCGGGCAAAGCCCTGCCCGTCCAGTGCCGCTTCCACGCTTTTCATGGTCTGATACTGGCGGAATTGGCCGGATCTCGTGTGGTATATGCAGTGGTGGGATCGCACCTCGACGTACGTGATGCGGTCCGGCGACAGCTTGACAAAGCCGGTCTCCGTGCGGATGAGAACGTCACGGTCCTCCTTCTTGGGGAGCTTGCTGAGCGCCCGCGTGAATTTGAGGGCGAAGGAGGGGTATTCCACCGGCTTGACGATGAAATCGGAGGCGGAGACCTCATAGCCCCGGATGGCATACTGCCCCATGCTGGTGACAAAAATCAGCATGACGTTTTCGTCCTTCTCCCGCAGCATCCGGGAGGCGTCCATCCCGTTCATCATGGGCATCATGATGTCCATGAACACGATCTCATAGTCTCCTGCGTATTGCTCAAGAAAGCTGATCACGTTGTAAAAAATGCGGATCTGCAGGGTCAGCTTATGCTCGTCGGCATATTTCTTCAGCGCGTTTTCCAGCCGAAGCGCGTGCTCCCTGTCATCCTCTACGATGGCGATTCGAATCATGTTTCTCATCCCCTTCATTCGATACTATAAACAATTGGCGCAAAAAAGTCAATTTGAAACGAAACTTCGCGGGCATGGGATGAAAGAGTGTGCTGTTTCAAAGCAAGGTTATGCGATTGGAATTGAAGAAGAGGCGTGAAACAAATATGCTGTCCATGCAACAACGGGGAAAATACGCCCCGATATAGGAGGAACGAAAATGAAAAAGCTTCTGTCCATCATCCTCGCAGTCGCCATGGTGGCGGTTCTGCTGGCCGGCTGCGGCGGCAGCGCGGCGTCCGGCAACGCGAAAACCGTCGGCGTCTACCTCTCTCCCGCAGAGCTTTCCTATTCCAACATGCGTCCCCAGTATAACTACTATCTGACCACCTTCACCCAGCAGGAGATCACGCTCCTGGACGACAACACCTATGTCGCCATCGTCTCCGCTTCCACCTTCTCCGCGCTGGAGCTGGCTGAGAGCACCAACGACGCCAAGGGCAACGAGCGCACCAACTCCATCGTCAAATTCTACGGCACCTACACCTCTCAGGTCAACGACCTGGACGAGGATCTGCTGGACGTCGTCCTCTCCGCTCCCACCCGCGTCGTGGAGAGCTATGACCAGACCTACTGGCTGGATACCGACAACTGGAACGACGACATGGGCAAGAAGGTCGTGCCGCCCACGGGCGTTGATCAGAACACCGGCGCCCCGATCTACGACCCGGACGCCCAGCCCTGGACCGCCGCCCAGTTCCTCGAAAGCCTGAGCTTCACCGGCGCAAGCATCCAGGTCAACCAGAAGACCGCCAGCTTCGATTACACCCCCGAGCTCTCGGCCTGATCCGGCCCACATGACCCGGAGGGACAAGCGATGAAAAAATCCAATTTCTGGCGGGGCATTTCCGTGCTGCTGATCCTCGTGCTGAGCATCACCGGTTTCGGGACCGCCCTCGCCTTCCACCGGGAAGGAGACGTCAACCTCTTTCTCGGAACCCTGCCGCCGGTTCAGGCCGTGTCCGACGACACGAACTATTATCCTTCCGCTTACGGCAGCATGGAAGAAATGCGCGCAGACCTCCAGTCCTACCTGATCCGGTCGCAGGAGGAGGGAAGCGTCCTGCTCCGCAATGAGAACAAGGCGCTGCCGCTCAGCGCTTCGACCAAAGTGACGCTGTTCGGCTACGCGGCGGCCACGCCGGTCTACCACGGCGGCTCCGGCGGCCCGGCCAACAGCGGCGTCAATCTGTATGACGCGCTGAAGGAAGCGGGCGTTTCCGTCAACGAAACCGTATATAACGCCATCGTCGCCGCCGGCGGCAGCAGAACGAAAACCGGTCTGATCGGCGAGATCCCGGCTTCCAGCTACAGCAGCGTGACAAACAGCTTTTCCGATTACAGCGACGCGGCAATCTATGTCATGAGCCGTTTCGGCGGGGAAGAAGGCGACCTGAACCACGGCCTGCAAGGCGACTGGCAGGAGGGCCCGGCGGACATCCCCGAGCTGCGCCTGCACCCGGAGGAGATCGAAACCCTGAAGCTGATCCAGGACGCCGGCTTTGACAAGATCATCGTGGTGCTCAATTCCGGCTACGCCATGGAGCTGGGCGAGCTGCCCGACTACGGCGTGGATGCGATTTTGTGGGTCGGCTATCCCGGCAACTACGGCTTTACCGGCGTTGCGAATCTTCTGACTGGCAAGGCCGACCCCTCCGGCAGAAATGTGATCACCTATGCCGCGGATTCTCTCAGCTCCGCCGCCATGCAGAACGCGGGCGACTTCACCTTCTCGAATCTTACCGGCCTCTACAAGAACAAGTACCTCGTCTATGCCGAGGGCATCTATGTAGGCTACAAGTACTATGAGACGCGCTATCAGGATACGGTGCTCGGCGTCAACAACGCCGACAGCGCCAAGGGCGTCTATGCTTCCAAAGACGGCAGCTGGAACTACGCGGACGAAATGGTCTACACCTTCGGCGCGGGGCAGAGCTATGCCGACTTTACCCAGGAGCTTCTGAGCGTCGACTGGGACAGAACGAGCCACACCGTGACCGCCGAGGTCAAGGTCACCAACAACGGCGGCTTTGACGGAAAGAGCAAGGACGTGGTGCAGCTCTACGTCCAGCTGCCCTGGGAAGCCGGGCAGACCGAGAAGAGCGCCATCCAGCTTGCGGACTTCGGAAAGACCGCCGCCCTTGCCAGCGGCGAGAGCGAGACCGTGACGCTCAGCTTTTCCGATTACATCTTCGCCGCCTATGACAGCAAGGCTGTCAACGGCGCCGATCCCAGCAAAACGGGCTCTTACGTCTTCGACGCGGGCGATTACTACTTCACCATCGGCGACGACGCCCACGACGCGCTCAACAATGTTCTCGCCGCGCGAGGCGCTGAGGGCATGACCGACGCGGAGGGCAATCCAGTGCCCGGCGACGCGGCCAAGGCACACAAGGAGACCCTGGATCAGCTGGACAACAGCACCTGGGCCGTCTCCCCCTACACCGGCGAGGTCGTCAGCAATCATTTTGAAGACCGCGACATCAATTATTTCATCGACGGCGCCGTCACCTATCTGACCCGCGCCGACTGGAACACCTTCCCCGACACCGTGACCACGCTGACGGCGACGCCTGAGATCCAGGATCTGATGGAGAACTTCCAGTACGTAAAGCCTGCCGACGCGCCGGATATCAGCGCCTACAAGTACAAGCAGGAAAACGGCATCGCCTTCATCGACATGAAGGACGTGCCCTTTGACGATCCTCTGTGGGAGGAGCTCATCGACGAGCTGGCCGTGACCGAGCTTGCGCAGATCGTCGGCGACAAGATGGCGCTCGACGCCATTGCCTCCATCGACTTCCCGGCCTATGCCGGCGGCGACGGCCCGGACGGGCACCAGAGCGGCGTGCTCTTCAATGCCGAAATGGTGGCCTCCAGCAGCTTCAGCAAGGAAGTGCTGCAAAAGCGCGGCGAATTCCTGGCTGAGGAGAGCTACTGGATCGGCTTCCGCCAGATCTACGCTCCCGGCGGCAACATTCACCGCACCCCCTACAGCGGCAGAAACTTTGAGTATTACTCCGAAGACGCCATCATGAGCTATCTCTGCGGTGAGCTCCAGACCAAGGCGATGGCGGAAAACGGCCTGGTGGGGACCTTCAAGCACTTCTGCGGCAACGACCAGGAGACCAACCGCCACGGCGTTGCCACCTTCATGACCGAGCAGGCCTACCGCGAAGGGCCGCTCAAGGGCTTTGAGGGCGGCCTGCAGAAGGACCACAGCCTCGGCACGATGACGGCCTACAACCGCATCGGCTGCATCCCGACCGCCTCCGACTATGAGACGATGACCACCGTGCTGCGCGGCGAATGGGGCTTTACGGGCATCAACATGACCGACTCCTCCAAGGACTCTGCCAGCTACATGGGCACCGGAGACGCGCTGCGGGCGGGCACCAACCAGTTTAACAACGACCCCGGCCGCGTGCCCGAGGCCTCCAACTATCTGACCAAAGACCGCGACGGCTTTATCTGGGGCAAGCTGCGCGAGGTGGCGCACTATTATCTCTATTCCATGAGCCGCTCCAATCTGATCAACGGCCTGAGCAAAGAGGTTGCCGTTGAGGACTTTACGCCATGGTGGAAGCCCGCGCTGATCGGCGTCAACGCAGCCCTTGGCGTGCTTGCGCTGGGAGCCCTTGCGCTCTTCACGGTCTCCACCCTCAAGGCAAGGAAGAAGGAGGAGTAAGATGAAAAACCTGTTCAAAGACAGAAAACCCGGCTTCTATCTTACGCTGATCGCCGCGGGTCTGGCCATTGTGGGCGCCATCGTCTATCTCATCATGTATCAGGCCACGGCAGATCCCGTGACCGGCACGGTCGACCGCGTGTTCAACTGGCTGAATTTTGCGCTGATCCTTGCCGGCGGCCTGATCGCCCTCGGTGGGGAAGCCCTGCGGCTGCGCTTTGTCCCGATCCTTGCCGGCGCCTGCTATGCCATAGGCCTTGCCCGCCATCTGGTGGAAACGGCTTATCCTCTGGCGGACGTGCTGACCAAGGTACCCTTCTTCGGCGGCAATCCCAGCCTGGCGATCACCTTTGCCGTGATCTTCTGCCTGGCGGCGCTTGTCCATGTGGCGGCGTCCTTCATGGAGCACAATCAACTTGCATAAAAAATAATAAACAGGAGGAACAAAAACGTGAAAAAGACCCTTTCCCTTATCCTTGCGGTACTGATGGCGCTTGCCATGCTGACCGCCTGCGGCGAAACCAGCGCCCCTGCCGCAGCCAATACCCCGGCGCCTGCTGCGGATGCTCCCGCAGCCGAGAACGCGAAAACCTTCCAGTTTGAGGGCAAGTTTGAGGAGCAGGGCGAATATGCCTCCATGCTCAACAACGCCTTCCTGCTGACGCTGGCTGCCGACGGAACGGCTGTCTGCGACAAGTATGCCTTTGCCAACTACGACTCCTCCGATGCTGATTCCAATCCCACCTACACCCAGTCCTATCTCTCCGGAACCTGGAAGGAAGTGGAGAAGGACGGCGTTCCCTGCCTCCAGATCAAGCTCGCTTACATCGACGCCTCCGGCAACGAGTCCAACGGCACCACCAGCTATGCCTACGACGTGGCCGGCGAATACTCCTTTGAAATGACCTACCCCGTCACCCCCGGTCAGTCCTATACCCGTAACGCTACCATGACCGGCAAGGAAGGCACGCTTTATGCCGACGACAACGCCTTTATCCAGGCCTATAAGCAGGAGTTCGTAGCTCCCGAGAGCATCGGTCAGTTTGTTGACGAGGAGAACAATGTGACCGCTTATCTGCAGGCGGATGGCACCATGCTCGTGTACGCCGGCTATGATAAGTTTTCCGAAGGCAAGTGGTCTGTCACCGGTGAGGGCGTTCAGGTTTCCATCGGCGGCTCTCCTGTCGAAGTCAACAACGACGGCAACACCGCCAGCTTCTCCCTGGAGCGCACCATGGGTGAGTTCACCAATGAGTATACCCTCGTCTGCGCCGACGTTTCCGCCCTCGGAACGCCCGAGATCTCCGAAGAGGCTCCCTACACCGCCGCTATGGAGATGGGCGGCAATCCCACCACGGCCGAGCTCACGCTCAACGGCGACGGCACCGGCACCCTGAAGGTCTTTATGGACATCGCCGTCACCTATGAGCAGTTCGGCGACGCCGTCGTTCTGGAGGCCGCCGGCGAGCTGGAGGGCTATGCCGCTTCCATTTGGGAGAACATTTCCCATGCCTACCTCCTGAACGCGGACAAGTCCATGCTGCCCGTGGCGCACGTGTGGAACGCGGATTCCCTGGTTCTCATCGCGCTGGATGACGTGAACATGAAGGTTCAGTTCCCGGCCTACAGCATGGAGCGGGACGGCTTCACTTACGTTCTGTCCGAGGACGGCACGCAGTTGACCGTTACGGCCCCCTCCGAGGAGGAGATGGGCGCATTCGCGCAGGTCTGGACTGCCACCGGCGCTGAAAACTGGACCGTTGACGGCAACACCGCCGCCAAGGCTGAGTAATCGTACAGCACAAGGAAAAAGGCCCCGAATCCTCGGGGCCTTTCTTAAAAGATGATGCAAAGGAGCTCTTTATGAAAAAAACCGGCCGGGTTTGGAAGATCCTGACCCCGATCCTTGCTGTGCTGATGATCGTTTCCATCGTGGCGATCCCTGTCACAGCTTCCTTTGACAACGCGATCAACGTTGCCCTTGGCGCGAAAACACAGGAGATCGTCCCCGGAGAAGGCGCGCAGATCTTTTTCTGGTCCGATTACGAAAGCGAAGAGGATCTCGTCGCTTTTGAACAGCAGCTGTGCCGCGATATCGAGTCCGAGGGCGCGGCTCTTCTCATCAACCGGGACAACACCCTGCCGCTCCCGGCGGGAACGAAGTTCACCACCTTCTCGCAATCCAGCTTCAACCTCCTTTACGGCGGGACCGGCTCCGGCCAGGTCTCCGCGGACGACGCAATCACGCTCAAATCCGCGCTGGAGGAGAACTTTGGCGAAGGAACTGTCAATCTGGACATGTGGAAGTTCCTCGCTACCGCGGGTTATAAGCGCGAGAACGCCGCGACGACCGGCGGCAATCAGGCGCAGTACCGCATCAATGAGATCCCCTGGGAAAAATACCCCGACGCGCTCAAAAACACCTTCGCCGCCTACGGCGACGTGGCCCTTGTGGTTCTGGCCCGTTCCGGCGGCGAGGGCGCGGATCTGCCCTCGGGCCTTGCGGAGCTTGAGGCATATATGACCGACGGCGATTATCTCCGCCTCTGCAAGGAAGAGATCGAGATGTTTGAAAACCTGCAGGCGCTCAAGGAGAACGGGACCTTCAAAAAAATCGTGGTCCTGCTGAACTCCTCCAACTCCCTGCAGCTTGATTTTGTCGACGATTACGGGATCGACGCCGTCCTGTGGATCGGCGACGTGGGCATGACCGGCATCCTGGGCGTGTCCGATATCCTTGCGGGCAAGGTGAACCCCTCCGGCCGCATCGTGGACACCTTCCTCAAGGACAACCACTCCGGCCCCGCCATGCAGAACTTTGGCGCCTATCCCTGGACCAACGGCTCCGAATACGGGGTCGCCACCGCGCAGAACAACACCGACGCCGGCATCGACAAGTGCAACCAGGACTATGTGGTCTATCAGGAGGGCATCTATGTCGGTTACCGCTACTACGAGACTCGCTATGAGGACTTCGTCCTGAACCGCGGCAACGCCGGCGATTACAGGTACGACGACGACGTGGCCTTCCCCTTCGGCTACGGCCTGAGCTATACCGACTTTGCCTACTCGAATTTCAGCGTCGAGGACAAGGGCGAAACCTTCCAGGTCGAGCTCGACGTCAAGAACATCGGCAGCGTTGACGGAAAACACACCGTGCAGATCTATTTCCAGTCTCCCTACACCCAGTATGATATCGACAATCTCGTCGAGAAGGCGGCTGTGGAGATCTGCGGCTTTGACAAGTTTATGAACGCCGCCGCCGCCACCGAGCTCTACACGATCACAGTCAACAAGGAGGATCTGACCTCCTATGACTACATCAACGCCAAGACCTATATCCTTGAGGACGGCGACTACTACTTCACCGTGGGCAAGAACGCCCATGACGCCATCAACAACATCCTGGCTGCCAAGGGCGCGGACGCCAGCCGTATGTCCGGCAGCGGCGACGCCTCCCTGGCCCGGAAGTGGACCAACGCCAGCTTTGACAAGACCACCTACGCGGTGTCCTCCGTGACCGGAGAGCCCATCACCAATCGCTTTGAGAACGCCGACCTGAACAAGTACAGCGGCGCCGGCGGTCAGACCCTGACCTACCTCACCCGCAATGATTGGCTCGGCACCTTTCCCACGACCCAGACGCTCCATATCACGGACGAGATGTGGGCCGACGGCCTGACTCATGAGGAGAGCGGCCACCAGGCCATCGTCGAGAAGATGAAGAGCCTCTACTGGGCGGACGCGACCATGCCGCAGGTGGGCGTTTCCGGCTCGCTCAACGCCATTGATCTGGCGATGGCGGACTACGACGATCCCCGCTGGGCGGAGCTGATCTCCGAGATCCCCTATGCCGAGATGACGGACCTCGTGTACAACGGCTTCCACCTCACCCGCCCGGTGCCCTCCATCAACCTGCCCGGCACCAACGATGAAAACGGGCCGCAGGGCTTCACCAAGTCTCTGACGGGCGGCTCCTCCGCCATGGCCTACACCTCCGAGGACGTGATGGCCGCCACCTATAACCTCGAGCTGATCGAGAACATGGGCAAGTGCATCGGCGAGGACTTCCTGCACGCGACCGATGGCTCCGGCACGGTGTTCTCCGGCATTTACGGGCCCGGCGCCAATATCCACAGAACGCCCTACAGCGGCCGCAACTTTGAGTATTACTCCGAGGACGGCTGGGTAGCCGGCAAGGTCGCCGCCGTGGAAGTCGCTGCCATCCAGGATCGCGGCGTGTATGTGTTCACCAAGCACTTCGCGCTCAACGACCAGGAGGAGGGCCGCTACGGGATCTCCACCTGGGCCAACGAGCAGGCCATCCGCGAGCTGTACCTCGAGGGCTTCGAGGGCAGTATCGTCGAGGGCGGCGGTCTGGGCGTGATGAGCTCCTTCAACCGCCTCGGCGTTGTGTGGTCCGGCGCGCATTACGGCCTGATGACCGGCATCCTCCGTGACGAGTGGGGCATGAAGGGCGCCGCGATCACCGACTGCTCCGTCTTTGCCAAGTACATGGACTATCGCTACGGCGTCCTCGCCGGGCAGGATCTGTGGGACGGTCACGGCAGCGGTATGGCTACGCTGGACGGGCTGGACAACGATCCCGCGATCGTGAGCGCCGTTCAACGGGCGGCAAAAAATATCACTTATTCCATCACGCACAGCCATGCCATGAACATCGGCAACGCGACGATCCGCGTCATCACCCCGTGGTGGCAGCTGGCCCTCTATGTGCTTGCCGCTGTGCTGACTCTCTGCACCGCCGGCAGCGCCGCGATGCTCATCCGCACGAAGAAGAAAGCAAAGAACGATTAACCGGAAAAAGCCCCGCAGGCAAAGGCTCGCGGGGCTTTTTTCAGAAAGAAGTGAGTCTATGCCTTTTCGGCACGAGATCAAGCACGAGATCAACCAACAGGATCTTCTGGTGCTGCGTTCCCGGCTGGATGCCGTGATGACGCGCGACAGCCACGCCTGCGGCGGAACATACAGGATACGCAGTCTGTATTTTGATAACCTGTACGACCGGGCCCTTCTGGAAAAACTGGACGGCTGCTCCGTGCGGGAGAAATACCGGCTTCGATATTATAACGGCGATACCTCCTGCATCAAGCTGGAAAAGAAAAGCAAGGTGAACAGCCTCTGCCGCAAGGAGGCCGTCTGCCTGAGCGTCCGGTAGACGCAGGCCATTCTGGACGGCGAACTTGACTGGCTCTGCGCGAGCGGAAAGCCGCTGCTTCAGGAATTATACGCGAAAAGTCAGGCTCTGGGCCTGCGCCCGAAAACCATCGTGGACTATACGCGTGAGCCGTTTCTTTTCGCGCCCGGCAATGTGCGGGTAACGCTCGATCACGACATCCGCACGGGGATGCGTTGCACGGATTTTTTGGATCCGGAGGTCGTGACCGTTCCCGCCGGCGGCCCCTTTGGCATTTTGGAGGTCAAATGGGACGCGTTTCTCCCCGACGTGATCCGAGACCTTGTACAACTGCCGGGCAGGCGTGCCGGGGCCTTTTCCAAATACGCCGCCTGCAGAATCTATGGATAACAGGTGAAAGCAATGCAAACATTTTCTGATATTTTCAATTCCAGTTTTCTGGAAAACGTGACTTCTGTCAGCCTTTTGGATATGGCGCTGGCGCTGCTGCTGTCTTTTGCGCTGGGCTTATTTATCCTTTTCGTATACAAAAAGACCTATCAGGGCGTCATGTACTCCTCCAGCTTCGGCGTAACGCTGATCGCGCTCACCATGATCACGACGGTAGTCATCCTGGCGGTGACCTCGAACGTGGTACTGTCCCTCGGCATGGTTGGCGCTCTGAGCATCGTCCGCTTCCGGACGGCGATCAAGGACCCGCTCGACATCGCGTTTCTGTTCTGGGCTATCGCGGTGGGCATCGTGCTGGCAGCCGGCTTTATCCCCCTGGCCGTGTTCGGCTCGCTGATCATCGGCCTCGTCCTGATCCTGTTTGTCAACCGAAAAACGCATCTCAATCCCTACATCGTGGTGCTTAGCTGCGCAGACGGCACGGCGGAGGACAGAGCAGCGGCCTTTCTGAAGCAGAAGGTGCAAAAGTGCATCGTAAAATCCAAAACCGTGCGCCCGGGGCTCGTAGAGCTCAATATGGAGATCCGGCTGAAGGAGGATCGCACCGACTTCATCAACAACCTTGCCGCCCTGGAGGGCGTTCACAGCGCGGTGCTCGTCAGCTACAACGGCGAATACATGGGATGAGCCATGGTAAGCAGCAAGTATTTTGATCGGATCGTGGCTGCCGTCCTTGTGCTTGCCGTCGCGCTCACGGTGCTGATGATGAACGGGGAAGCCCTCGGCCTGTACCGAAGCCCTGCGGAACCCGCGGCGCCGGACTATGACACGCTGCTTTTCGACGGCAGCTTCGTCCACAGCATCGACATCTCCATGCCGGACTGGGAAGTCTTTACCGCAAACTGTACCGATGAGAAGTACGGCGCCTGTACCGTAACGGTGGACGGCGAGACGCTGGAGCATGTGGGTATCCGCGCGAAAGGAAACGGCTCTGTGTTTGCTGTGGTCATGATGGACAGCAGCCGCTTCAGCTTCAAGCTGGAGTTTGACCACTTCCTGGAAAACCAGAGCTATCACGGTCTGGACAAGCTGAATCTGAACAATCTGGTGCAGGACGCCACCTATATGAAGGACGCCCTGGCCTATCACCTGATGCGGGAGATGGACGTTCCGGCGCCGCTGTGCTCCTATGTCTTCGTGACGGTAAACGGCGAAGACTGGGGCCTGTATCTGGCGGTGGAGGGGCTGGAGGACGGCTTTATGAACCGCAGCTTCGGTGCGGAGCACGGCCTTCTCTACAAACCGGACAGTCAGGGCATGAACATAGGCTTTTTTGCAGGGATCATCCGTCGGCTGCCCAAGGATTTTACGCAGCGCGCGGAGGAGGCGGACCCGGAGCAGGTGGAGGCCTTCATGGAGCGCTTCGGCCTTGACGAGCTGCAGGACGATGTGAATATGCTGAGCTTCGCCTTCCTCGGCTACGACGCGCCGGATCTGCGCCTGCAATACATCGGCGAGCGCCCCAGGGACTACGAAAACATTTTCTCAAAGGCCAACACCAGGATCGGGAAAGGGGACATGGCGCGCCTGATCGCGTCGCTCCGGCGCCTCTCTGCCTTCGAGGATCTAGAAAATACAGTGGATACCGACGAGGTCATCCGTTATTTCGCCGTCCACAACTTCCTGGTCAACAGCGACAGCTACACCGGGTCTTCGGTTCACAACTACTACCTCTATGAGACGGACGGCCTGCTCTCCATGCTTCCGTGGGACTATAATCTGGCCTACGGCACCTTTTTGATGGACGCGAGAAGCGCCGTCAACGATCCGATCGACACCCCGCTGAGCGTGTCCGGAGACGGCAGCCGGCCGATGTTCGACTTCATCCTCCGCGACGCGTCTTACACCGCGCAATATCACGAGCAGATCCGAAGGATGCTCGGGGCGGTGGATATGGATGCCTATCTTGCGGAAACAGAGCGTATGATCTCCGAGCATGTCCGGCGCGATCCCACAAAGTTCGTTTCCTATGAGGAGTTTGAGGCCGGCGCACAAATGCTGAGGCTTTTCTGCCGGCTTCGGCGCGAAAGCGTGGAAGGCCAATTGGCGGGCCTCATTCCCGCTGACCGCGAAGGGCAGGCGGAGCACCCGGAGCTGCTGCTCAGCCCGGACGGTCTGGTTCTGCATACCCTGGGCGATGTGACCATGGGGATGGGAATCGACGGCTGGGAGGCCTATACCGCGCTCAGCGAAACTGCCGACGACCGGCAAGAATAAATATGCGTGATAAAACAAGGCTCTCTGCATTGAAACGGCAGGGAGCCTTGCCGTATACGATCTTTATCTCACAGCGGAAGCTTATGCCGTGTTAGTGCAAGCTTGTGCGATTCGGCTTTTTCGCAGCAGGCATGTTTGGTAAAATGATCTCGTTAAAAGTTATGATGGGAGAGGGGTATCGTGAGAAGAATCCTTTCACTGAACGAAAACTGGCTCTTTACAGGCCCGGGAGGAAAAGCGCTTCCTGTTTCCGTCCCCCACACCTGGAACGCCGTGGACGGGCAGGACGGCGGCGACGACTATATGCGCTGCCTGTGCAAGTACGAAAAAAGCTTTCCCATGCCGGAGCACGGGGATCTGGAGCGCGTATACCTTCAATTTGACGGCGTGAACTCCGAATGTGAGGTCGTGCTCAACGGGCAGACGGTTTGCCGGCACGAGGGCGGTTACTCCCACTTTCGGACGGACGTCACCGAGTATCTGACGGAAAGCAACCTGCTGACCGTTGTTGTCAGCAACCGCCCCAACGACCGTGTCTACCCCCAGAAGGCGGACTTCACCTTCTACGGCGGCATCTACCGGGACGTGGAGCTGCTGATCGTGGACGGGCTGCATTTTGACCTGGACCATCACGGCGGCCCCGGCATCCGGGTGACGGCAAAGCCCGCGGATGGCTACAAGAAGGGCGAGGTGACGGTGGAGACCTGGCGCAACACCGGCCTCGGCGAGGTGCGGGTGCGCCTGCTGGACGCGCAGGGCGCCGTCGTTGCGCAGGGTGTCGGCGAGCGCTGCAAGCTCAGCATCGACAAGGTCCGCCTCTGGAACGGCGTCAAGGACCCCTATCTCTACACCGCCGTGGCGGAGCTTGTGGAAAACGGCGAGGTCCTGGACCGCGTCTCCACCCGCTTTGGCGTGCGCGATTTCCACTATCACGCGAAGACCGGTTTCTACCTCAACGGCAAGAGCTATCCCCTGCGCGGCGTGAGCCGCCACCAGGACCGCAAGGGCCTCGGCAACGCCATCTCAAAGGCCGAGCACGACGAGGACATGGCGATCATCTGCGAGATGGGCGCCAATACGATCCGCCTGGCTCACTACCAGCATGACCAGTATTTCTACGACCTCTGCGACGAGAAGGGCATGGTCGTCTGGGCGGAGATCCCCTATATCTCCGAGCACATGCCCAAGGGCCGTGAGAACACGATCAGCCAGATGAAGGAGTTAATCACCCAGTGCTATAACCACCCCTCCATCGTCTGCTGGGGCGTCAGCAACGAGATCACGATCTCCACCAAGGACAACAAGGACATGCTGGATAACCACCGCGTCCTGAACGATCTCTGCCACAGGATGGACCCGACGCGCTTTACGACCCTGGCCTGCTACGCCATGTGCGGGCCCTTCAACCCCGTGGCGCACATCACCGACGTGGTCAGCTGGAACCTCTATCTGGGCTGGTACGTGCCGGGCCTGTTTCTCAATGACCTGTGGATGGACTTCTTCCATACCGTCTACCCGGACCGCTGCCTGGGCTACTCCGAATACGGCTGCGAGGGCATGCCGAACCTGCATTCCAGCCACCCGAAGCGGGGCGACCACAGCGAGGAATACCAGGCCAAGTACCACGAGTACATGCTCGAATGCTTCGAGCGCCATCCCTGGATGTGGGCCACCCATGTCTGGAATATGTTTGATTTCGCGGCCGACGCCCGCGATCAGGGCGGCGAGCCCGGCATGAACCACAAGGGCCTTGTGACCTTCGACCGCAAAACGCGCAAGGACAGCTTTTATCTCTATAAGGCCTGGTGGTCGGACGAGCCCTTCGTGCATATCTGCTCCAAGCGCTTTGTGGACCGGACGGAGGAGAAGATCGAGGTCAAGGTCTACTCCAACCTCAACGAGGTGACGCTGTTTGTAAACGGCGACAAGCTGGAGACGAAGCATGGTGAGCACGTCTTCACCTTTACGGTGCCCATGAGCAGCGAAACGAAGATCCGCGCCGTCAGCGGCGAGTGCGCCGACGAGGCCGTGTTCCGCAGGGTCTCGAAGCCCAACCCCGCCTATGTCCTCAAGGACGCGGGCGACAAGGGCGCCAACTGGACCAACAAGGAGTAAGCCGATGAAGCAGCAGGTCTTCAACCCCTATCTCCCCAGCTGGGAGTACGTCCCGGACGGCGAGCCGCACGTCTTCGGCGATCGGGTCTATGTCTACGGCAGTCACGACGCCTTCGGCGCGCCGATCTTTTGCGTCAACGACTATGTCTGCTGGTCGGCCCCGGTGGACGACCTCTCGGACTGGCGCTGTGAGGGCGTGATCTACAAAAAGACCCAGGACCCGGGCAATCCCCTCGGCATCCGCAGCCTCTACGCGCCGGATGTGACCCGGGGGCCGGACGGGCGCTATTATCTCTACTACGCCTTCGATTTCCTCGGCGAGATGGGCGTCGCGGTCTGCGATACCCCGGCGGGGAAGTATGAGTTTTACGGCAAGGTCCGCCACAAAAACGGCAGGGTCTGGGGCAAGCAGTCGGGCGAGCAGTTCCCCTTTGACCCCGGCGTGTTGACGGACGACGACGGCCGCGTGTGGCTCTATTCCGGCTTTGCCACCAAGGTGCCCTTCGTCGCCTCCCGCTGGCACGATCTGCGCAACGACGGCGGCGTGGTGATGGAGCTGGAGCCGGACATGGTGACGATCAAAACCGAACCGAAGCTGCTCTTCCCGACCAGGGATAAACCCGGCGCCTTCCCCCACTCCTTTTTCGAGGCCAGCTCCATCCGAAAGGTGGACGGGAAATACTGCTTTGTCTATTCGTCGCAGTATAACCACGACCTCTGCTACGCCATGTCGGACCGTCCCGACGGCGGCTTTGAATACGGCGGCGTGCTGGTGGATCTGGGCGATCTGTACTTAAACGGCAACGAAGACGAGAGCCACGCCAATAACTACCTCGGCAACACCCACGGCGGGCTGCTGAACATCGGAGAGGACTGGTATATCTTCTACCACCGCCAGACAAACCGCAGCTCCTATGCCCGCCAGGCCTGCGCCGAGAAGCTGGAGCGAACGACGGACGGCGGCTTCAAGCAGGCGGAAGTGAGCTCCTGCGGCCTCAACGGCGGTCCGCTGAAGGGAAAAGGGCGCTATGAGGCCCGCATTGCCTGCAACCTCTGGGCCAATGGCCACGCCACCGGCCGCGTGGACGGCGCGAACCCAAAGAAGCGGCTCCGCGATCATCCCTATTTCACCCAGTCCGGCAGAGACCGGGAGGAACACGGTGACCAGTACATCGCCAACATGCGCGACGGCGCAACGGCAGGCTTCAAATACTTCCTGTTTGACGGGACGGAAACGCGTATCCGCGTCGAGGGGCGCGGCAGCGGCAGCTTCCTGGTCTCGGACGGACGGAAAACCGTGGCCGACGTGCCTGTAAACGGCGAGGGAGCATTTCGTATCGACGAGGGCGTTCATCCGCTCTTCTTTGAATACCGGGGCGAAGGCCCGGCAGATTTTCTTTTCTTCGAGATCAGATAGAGGAGGACAAAAGCATGGAAAGCACACAGGCCGTCAACCGCGCCAAACAGTGGCAGGTCGCGCTGTTTCCCTTCAATAACGCCGCGACCAACGTCTATTTCGCCTTTTACACCTATTTCACCTACTACGCGATCATGTACCTGTCCGGCTCCACCGCCGCCGCACTGGGCGGGACGGTAGCCAGCGCCGCCGTCGTTCTGGCGATCAGCACCTTCAACAGCCTCTTCGCGCCGCTGATGCGCGTGTTCGACGGCATCACCGACCCGATCTGCGGCTCCCTGATGGACCGAACGCAGACCCGCTTCGGGAAGTTCCGCCCCTTCATGGTCGTCGGAAACTGCCTGCTCGCCCTGTCTCTGCTGCTGATGATGGTCTTCTTCCGCGGCCTGCCGGACAGCATGGGGACGCTGCGCTGGGTCGTGTACATCGTCAGCTACATCGTCTATGTCATTGGCTACACCGCCCAGTGCGCCTGCACCAAGGCGGGGCAGACCTGCCTGACCAATGACCCGAAGCAGCGCAGCCAGTTCGTGATCTGGAACATGATCGGCATGATCGGCTCCATTGTGCTCATCAACGTCATGGCCGGGGGCGTTCTGACCAACGAGGCCATCTGCGCCAAGGGCACCATCCAGTACGAGGTGGACGGCGTGCTGCAGACCCTCCGGGGCGCGGCCTATGGGCCCCAGTTTTACAACATCATGGTGCCCTTCGTCATCATCCTGTCCGCAATCTACACCGCGATGGCGGTGGCCGCCATTGCCGAGAAGGATCGCCCGGAGTTCTGGGGCGTGAGCGAAAAGCCCGCCACCTTCAAGGACTATGTCGGCATTCTGAAGGGCAACAAGGAGATCCGCTGGCTGGTGACAAGCGCCGGGCTCAACAAGCTCGCCTCCACCGTCGCCACCTCCGGCACTGTGGCCTTTCTGGTCTATGGCTGCCTGATGGGCGACTACAACGGCCTGTTCATTCCCTTCTACGCTCTCTGCTTTGTGTTCATGGGCGTCTTCTTCCTGTGGGGCAGCAAAACCGCGGGCGCCAAAGGGCAAAAGCGCGGCGTGGCGCAATTCACCTGCTTTGCCTTCCTGTTTTACAT
The DNA here is from genome assembly GCA_946410505.1 of uncultured Clostridia bacterium. The sequence goes on along the minus strand of CAMKAP010000006.1, from coordinate 3,380 downwards.
CGGCGTGCTGATCCTGCTGTGCCTCTATGACCACAACAACCCCGCCACCTGGCTCAGCCTCTTCTCCACGGAGGGCGGCTTCCACATCACCATCAATCTCTATACGGTGCTGTTCATCGTCCTCTACGGCTGCGGCTACGGCGCCTTCAACTGCTGCGATAACCTGACGATCCCGATGGTGGCGGACTGCACCGACTACGAGACCTACCGCAGCGGCAACTATGTGCCCGGCATCATGGGCACCGTGTTTTCGCTGGTGGACAAGCTGATCTCCAGCCTGCAGACCCTGCTGCTGCAGCTGTTCATCGTGTTCCTCGTGCCCGGCCTCAACGCGCTGCCCGCCGAGGGCACGCCCTACATGGAGGGCATGAAGCTCTCCGCCGTCATCTGCTTCTGCCTGCTGCCGATGGCGGCCTGGCTTGTCACCATCTTCTGCATGACCCGCTACTCCCTCTCCGGCGAGAAAATGCGCGAGGTGCAGGCGGTCAACGCCGTGCGCAAGGCGGCCGTGCAGCGCGGCATGAGCATGGAACAGGCCATGGCCACCTGGCAGACCATCGACCAGGTGCCGGAGCGCTTCGTCCAGCAGGTAGACAAGAAGAACGAGAAGCAGAGCTTTCTCGACCGCGTGTACGAGAAGTATTTCACCATAACCGAAAAGACCGGCGGCGTGCCGTCCTCCCAGGCTATTGAGATCCCGGATTAACAGGAAGGAGCGCTCTAATGAAATCCGTTCACTTTAACGACGGTTGGTTTGTCAAGCATTTGGATGACACGGGAAATGGAATCCCCGTATCGCTGCCCGACGACGCGATGCTCCGGGAAGAGCGCACGCCGCAGGCGCTGGGCGGCCTGAATGTAAGCTGGTTTGAGGGGCGGGATTATCTCTACACCAAGCGCTTTTCGCTTAGCCCGGAGGAGGCCGTGCAGCATCTGGTGCTGGAGTTCGAGGGCGTCTACCGGAAGGCCGAAGTGCGTATCAACGGCCAAAAGGCCGCCTTCCGGCCCTACGGCTACACAAACTTCTACGTCCCTCTCGATGGGCTTGTCCATGAGGGCGAAAACACCGTAGAGGTCGTTGCCCGCAACGCCGATCAGCCCAACTCCCGCTGGTATTCGGGCGCGGGGATCTACCGCCCTGTGAAGCTGTGGAGCTCTGGGAAAGAGCACATCGAGCTCAACGGTGTGAAGCTGCGCACCCTGTCCATCGACCCTCCGACGGTGGAGATCTCGGTGAAAACCAGCGGCGAGGGCCCCCTGAGCATCGAGATCCTGGACGGCGGGAAGAAACTCGCCGCCGTCTCCGGCGAAGCGCGCGTCTTTACCGTAAGGCTCCCGGTAGCCGCCCTGTGGAGCCCGGAGCACCCGCAGCTCTATACCTGCCGCGTGAAGTACGCGGAGGACGAGGCCGCGGAGCGCTTCGGCCTGCGGACGCTGTCCTGGGGAAATGATGGAATGAAGCTCAACGGCGAGCGCGTCATTCTGCGCGGCGCCTGCGTCCACCATGACAACGGCCTGCTGGGCGCGGCCTGCGATCCGGACGCGCTGGAGCGCCGGATCCGCATTCTGAAAGAAAACGGCTACAACGCCCTGCGCTCGGCCCACAACCCCTGCTCCAAGACCGCGCTGGAGATCTGCGACCGCCTCGGCATGCTGGTGATGGACGAATACATCGACCACTGGTACATCCACAAGACCCTGCATGACTATGTGGAATACTTCGACGCGTGGTGGAAGCAGGATCTGACCGACATGGTGGAAAAGGACTACAACCACCCCTGCGTGGTGCTCTACTCTACTGGCAACGAGGTCGCGGAGACGGCGCAGCCCAGGGGCATCGCGCTGGTGAAGGAGATGACTGAGTTCCTGCACGCGCTGGACGACAGCCGCCCTGTCACCTGCGGCATCAACATCTTCTTTAACTTCCTCAACCACATCGGCTTCGGGCAGTATTCCGACGAGAAGGCCGCCAAGGAGGCGGCGCGGAACGCCAAGGCCAAGGCCGAGGGCAAGAAGGCCAGGGAGCGCTCTACCGGCTCGAAATTCTTCAACGATCTGGCCGGCATCATGGGCGCGGACTTCATGAAGATCGGCGCCACGCTCCACGGAAGCGACGTGACCACCCGCGAGGCCTTTGCCAACATGGACGTCGCCGGGTATAACTACGGCGAGAAGCGCTATCGGCATGACTTGAAAAAATACCCCGAGCGCCTGATCCTCGGCTCGGAGACCTTCTGCTTCGACGCCTATCAATTCTGGGAGCTCGCGAAGACCGAGCCGCGCCTGATCGGCGACTTCGTCTGGGCGGGCATCGACTATCTGGGCGAGGTCGGCATCGGCTCCTGGGAATACAGCGACTACGCGCCGCGCTTTGACAACGGCTGCGGCTGGATCAGCGCAGGCAGCGGCCGCATCGACCTGACGGGCAAGCCCTTGGGCGAGGCGCTCTATACCAGAGTCGCCTTCGAGCTGGAAAAGGGCCCGTTGATTGCGGTGCGTCCCCTCTGCCACGAGGGCAAACACAGCCCCAGCGCCTGGAAGATGACCAACGCCATGCCCAGCTGGAGCTGGCGCGGCTGCGAGGGCAAAACGGCCCATGTGGAGGTCTATGCCAGAGCAGCCGGCGTGGAGCTGCTGGTCAACGGCGCGAGTAAGGGCAAAAAAGCCTTCCAAAACGATTGCCTGTTCCCCTTCAAGGTCCCCTATGAAAACGGAACGATCGAGGCGGTCAGCTACGATGCAAGCGGAAAAAAGATCGGCAGAGACCGGCTCGTGACCGCCGGGGAGGAGACCCTTCTGCAGGCGGTTCCAGAGACAGCTACCGTCAAGGCCGGGCATCTGGCCTTTGTCCGCCTGAAATACACCGACAAAAACGGCGAGACCAAGCCCACGGAGCGCGGGATCATCGACGTGACCGTGGAGGGCGGCAAGCTGCGGGCTCTCGGCTCCGCCTGTCCGTATTACGAGCGGAGCTATCTCAACAGCAGCTGCGACACCTATTACGGTGAGGCGTTGGCCATCGTGGAGGCCGGTGAGGTCGGTATACTGAGACTGCACGCCTCGGATGGAAGCCTGTCCGCCGAAACTGAAATGGAGATCATCGACTGAAAGAGCTTTTTCTTCTCCCTCCTCTTTATCCGAAGTGCAGCCCCCGCCTCCAGGTGGAACGGGGGCTGCATGAAAAACGCAGCGACAGATTGTAACAGTTTATCGTCTCTTTTCGTACGAGAGCAGTGTGCATAAATTTTGATACAGTTTTGCCCAAACGGGCGGCCTTTTGACATTGTAAAGGGCCGCCCGTTTTTCTATGATGAAATCAGGGAAGCTCTATTCTGATACGGAGGGAATGCGATGAAAAAACAGAGAAAAGCCAGAGATCC